>JAJRTD010000283.1 GCA_024278435.1 Gammaproteobacteria bacterium
TCCCGATCAGCAAAAACTGGCTATTATAAAACGCCGTAACCTGTGGTGACCGGCCGGTGAGAACACGGGTTTTTAATTCATAGGGAATAACCACCAGGGCATTGATTTCACCGTTGCGCATGGCAGCACTGCCCTGGGCGGTATCGGAAAATTCATTACTGATGCGCAAACCGGGATGTGCATCATATTGGCGCATCAGGCTGCGCGACAGATCGCTGTGGTCATAATCGACTACACCGATGGCAAGCTCACGCGGAATACCGGCCGAAAAAACCCACCACAAAATCAGGAAAACCAGCAGCGGCACCCAGCTCACCATGGCCAATAACCAGGGATCGGTCAACAGCAACCGCCATTCCCGGTCCAGCTGCTTTCTTAATGCTGGTGGCATACAGCTTTTTCCGGCAAGGCCTGCTGCCTTAAAATACTCACTGCTGAATCAGAACCGACATGCCGACACGGATATTCTCTATCGGCTGTACAGGCCTGGCCTCGACTTCAAAGGTACGCATATCAAACCCCCGGGAAGTATCGGTCGCCCGCCAGGTGGCATAATCACCCATGACGGAAACGTGCGTTACTTTAAAATTATACGCCGATTCACCCAGCGCCGGGATGATCGCGGAAAACTCAGCACCCATATTATAGTTCTTCAGCTGATCTTCACGCACATGGAACACTGCCCACACATCCTGCATATCGACGATACTGACTACAGGAAATCCTGCGGGTGCGATCTCACCGCTGCGCAACAGCACCTGCACCACTTCACCGTCATGCCAGCTGCTTATTTTTGCTTCATCGGCATACGATTTTACTTCGGCAACAGTCTCACGGGCAGCCCGTGCTTTTTCCCGGGCAGCCTTACGAGTTTCCTTGCGAGTACCTTCCCTGGCCATCTCGTACATTTGATAAGCCGCTTTTTCAGTGTACCGGGCAGCCTGCAACCGGGTAAATGCCTCGTCTTTTTTCTGCTCGGCGATGACCCCGTCCTTATACAGGTTACTTATACGCTGGTATGTTTTTTCTGCCAGCTGGGCAGCCACTTTGGCTTTCTGCCAGGTGTTTTTTGCGGCTTCCACCGTCTGCTTCCTGGCGCCCTCTTCCGCTTCACTGGCTAATGCACTGGCAGCCGCGCTGCCGGCTTTTGCCTGCTCCAGTTTAGCGTCCAGCTCCGGGCTGAGCAGCGTAAAAATCAACTGACCCTTCGTCACCGCATCACCTTTTTCCACCATCACCTGGTTGATGCGACCGGGCACCTTGGAAGATATATTGTATTGGCGGGCTTCAACCTGCCCCTGCAGTTTTTGCGGTATCGGCTGATACGCCTGCCAGAACGACCGGCCAATCAGTACAACTATAACAATTAAAAATACCCGGATCAGTATGACAGGCAGATTATTCATGGTTTTCATTTTTCAGATCCTTCACCTGGCTGGCCACTCGTCCGGCCATTCGCTTGATAGACGGTAAACTCAGCCATCTGGTTACTTAATGCCAGAAGACGGGCCAGTGATAACACGTAGCGGTATGCCGCCGCCTGGCGCTGGGTCTTAACACTGACACGAAACAGTTCCGCATCAACCACCTCCAAAGAAGTCGACAAGCCCTGGGTAAAAGCTTCTACACGCATACGAATATTTTCATCCGCCAGCGCCAGGCTGGTCGCCAGGCCATTATATTCTTCGCGTGCAGTCTGTGCCTCACGCCAGGTCTGCTCCACCAGCAGGCCAAGATCACGTATCGCCTGCGCTTTCAGCAAATCAATTTTAGTCAGCGTGCTTCTCGCGGCCTTTAATTTACCAGAACGACCGCTGCGACTGCTTAAGGGAAATTTCACACCGACGCCGACCAGCCAGTCCGGTACCAGTTCGTCGGCCAGTGTATCCTGCTCATAAAGACGGTAGTTGCCGAATAAAAAAGCTTCCGGCCAGTATTCACCTTCTTTGACATCAACCAGCCCCTGCGCCTGCATGCGCTTGGCATCCAGCACACCCAGCCCCGGATGATTATTCAGGGTATCGGTTGCGATATCGACCAGTTCCGGCATCTCATCATTAACAAACAGTTTATTGCTGGGCCTGATGTCGTATTTTTCCTGCAATAGACGGTTCAATGCCATCTTCGCCACATCCAGGCTACGCTGCGCCTTGCGACGTTCTACCTGCGCCCGGGTAAAACTGGCTTCTGCTTTCAGCCGCTCGACCCGGGCAATCTGTCCCTGCTGCTCCAGCTTTTTTGCATGCTCAAGATGTGTATGCAGGCCTTTTTCCGCATCCTCCCTGGCCTCCAGCACCTGAGTGGCCAGCACCACACCGAAATAATATTTGGCCAACTGTTCAAATAATGCCTGGCGCTTGATACGCAACAGGTGATCCGCCTCCAGAACCTGGCCTACAGCAATGTCCTGTGCGGCATTAATACGGCCGCCGGTGTATATCGGCCACACTGCATTCAGCGATGCGGTAACCACATCCTGCCGGGCAATTTCACTGGTAAATGCTTTATCGAGTTCACCCGGTGGAATACCTGCGGCATTACCGAGGCCGGCAAATATTGTTTGCAGCGTATCGCCTGCCGGCATGGAGTCGAACAGTTGCGAGGGTGACAGCGTGATATCGTTATCCAGTCGCGTATAGGAACCGGTGATATCAATTTTCGGCACATACAGGTCTTCGGCCGCTTCTTTTAAAAACACCGCCTCTTCCTTGTTCGCCTTGCTCGCTGCCAGGCCATCGTTGTTGTCCTGCAGCAACATCCAGGCCTGTGAGAAGGTAAACGCATCGGCAAAAACAACAGGACTGACAAGCAGCGCCAGTAACAGGCAAAGATGCGACTGGAAACGGTATGGCACTTTTATATTATCGTAAGGCATAGGAAATAATATCACGCTTCCGAA
>JAJRTD010000284.1 GCA_024278435.1 Gammaproteobacteria bacterium
AAGCATTTTACTTTTGCTTCGCCATTTTTAACCTTAGCGCGTATTTTTATTGATGAGTTAGCCATCTTTATTTAACCTCTTTATTTATGCTTAACCGCCGCAACCACCGATGGTGACCTTGACGTTTTTGGAAGTGCTGTATAGTTTGCCGCCGGCTTTGATAACGGCGATAACATCGGATGTTTTACCCATTTTTATGCGGGTAGAAACAAAACCTTTTGTAGTAGCACCTAGGTTAAATGTTGCGGCCAAAGGCATGGCGTTTTTAGGAACAACGATGCTGATAGACTCGGTGTCCGCTATTTTGCTGGTTACAGTAACAGGTACAACAGCACCGTTTTCTGCAATATCAGGCGCTTTAAGCTTAATGTCGCCGCTTTCTGTCGTCGCTGAGCTTCCAAGGGAGGCTTCCAGTGCAGCGTTAACATCTTTTGCTTCAAACGCAGCTTTAGGCCATGCAGCTAATACCGCTTTAGGCGTTAACAAACCGGCACTGATGGCAATGCCAGTCGCACCTGCAGCGAAGGTGCCTTTGAGTAGTACTCTTCGATTCTGATTCATCTAGTCTTACCTTTTACTTTTATAATGTGTGGATAAACTTGGTTACCAGGTCGATTTCTTTGTCACTCAATACAGCATGTGGGCCAAAAGGAATCATAATGGTATTCGGATTATTTTTGCGAGCATCGTAAATTTGAGCACGAAGTTTATCGTAGTCAGGGAAACGTGCTTTCATGGCAACTAACGGCGGACCGATGTTACCTGGTAATGAGCCACCTTCAATCTGATGGCAGGCCAGGCAATTACCTTTCTTTCGGTTAAATGCCAGCTCTTTGCCTTTTTCAATATCGGCAGCTTCGTCAGCACTCGCAATGGTTGGGGCAAATCCAAGGCAGCCAATAATGGCAGCGATAGATGCGATTGTGGTTATATGTGCGGTTATCCGCATTCTTATTTCCTCCTGTTCATATAGTTTTATTGTTACAAGACGTCGTACAAGGATGATTATTCATAAAAAGATTAAATAAGTCTTATACCTGGCTCGCACAACTTGATAATTGTAGGAATATATTCATAAATGAATAGGGTATATAGCATACTCTATGCAATGGATAAGGCAAGACTTTTTATAGAAAATAACAATCAGTTACATCGGTCATACATAAGAGTATCTTAATATTTTAATGTGCATCATTGTATTTCTGAATGACGGTTTTCAGCTCATGTTTTGCCGCTTCCAGCCTTTGTTTTGTTGACGGGCTGATATTCGGCTGCTTGAGTGCGTTGTCATATTGCTGGATGGCCAGTTCAATATAACCCTGGCGTGCATACTGGTCACCGGTTGATTCCAGGGCGGCACTGATCTGGCCATTGGCGTAATACGCCTGTGCCAGGGCTTTATAGATAATGCCGAAATCATCGGTCTGTAGCTGCTTTTTCAGCAGCGGGATGCTCTTCTCGGGCATATTGTTGTTATTTAACGCGGTGACATAAGCCATGGTGGCCGGTAGATAGCCGGGATAGAGGTCGGTCAGGTCGCTGAGTATTTGCATTGCTTTTTTGTCATCTCGTTTCTCCGTATAGGCCTCTGCCAGGGCCAGGCGCAGCCACGGGTGTTTGTGCTGTTTTATGAGTTTGTTGAGGATTTTTATGGCCAGATCGGGCTTTTGTGTACGTATGGCGGCCAGTGCTTTCTGGTACTGGCCGATCAGGCCGCTGCCGACGACATCATCATTCAGGAAATAAGCCGGTTGTTTGCTGAGCAGTACAATCAGGCGAGCCTTGGTGAACTGGAAGTCCAGGGAGTCAGTGGGTAGTTTTCTGGCCTTTTTACTCAGACGGTTTTTGGCCTCGGATACGCGACTACTGTTAAGGGGGTGGGTACGCAGATACTCAATGCCGCCATCCGGGCTTTTGTCCAGCAGGATTTCAAAAAAGTCCACCATGCCCTGCGGATTGATGCCGGTATCGGCCAGTATACCGATACCGACACGGTCGGCTTCATACTCATTGCTGCGGGTGAAGTTGATGGAAGACTGCTGGCTGCCGGCGATACCGGACAATAAAATCGCCTGTCCGGCCTGCGAATCCTGGGTGCCGACCAGGATCGCCGCCAGTAATGCGGCGATGGTGAGTGCCGTTGAGCTGCCGGAACTGTCATAGGCGCGGGCCAGGTGGCGTTGGGATACGTGGGCAATTTCATGGGCCAGTACACTGGCCAGCTGGCTTTCATTTTCTGCTTCCAGGATCAGCTGGGTGTGTATGCCGATATAGGCTGCCGGGCCGGCAAAGGCGTTGATGGTTGGCGCCTTGATAATAAAGAAGTGAAAGCGGTTACCGGCGGCATCCGAGTGTGAAGCCAGCCGCTCGCCGATACTGGTGAGGTAATAGTTGATCTGCAGATCGTCGATAAATGTCAGGTTTGCCCGCAGTGATCGGTAAAAAGCCAGGCCGAGCTGCTGTTCGTCCCGGGTACTGAAGCTGTCCAGTGTCGGGTCGCCCAGCTCCGGCAGCCCGGCCTGGGCTGACGAAGACACAAGAACCAGCAGTGTTATAAGGAATGCCACGCATCCGCAACTGATACTTTTGTAGCGACTGCTTTTATAGAGTGCCTGGATCAACAAGAGAATAGGGGCCTGGTGCTGCTTTGTTTCATGGGGACGGGTGATTGTAATGCGGAATCTGCAAAATAACAAAAAAACAAATCTATCATTCAGAGTGCAAAAAACATAAATAGTTGCCGTTAATGACAAAATATAATGAATTATATGGGTTTCTAAATTGACATTTCAGGATTTCTAAACTATTTAATTTAACTAACTGATATAAAAAACTTTTAAACCTCACTATTTAATAAGTATAAAGTCCTAGGGCTTCTTAATTCCTGCCTTGGAGGTAGATATAATGAAAACAGCGGTAACAAAATCGCTTCTGGCACTCGCAGTCTCAGCTGCATTCGTTTCACCAGCCGTCAATGCGACCAATGGTTATTTTGGTCATGGCTACAGTACAAAAGAAAAAGGTCTGGCAGGAGCAGGTACCGCATATTCACAGGACGCACTGGCAGCTGCCACCAACCCGGCGGGTATGGCGTTTATTGGCAGTCGTATGGATATTGG
>JAJRTD010000023.1 GCA_024278435.1 Gammaproteobacteria bacterium
ACCATGGGTTTTGGCTTGCCGGCGGCCATGGGCGTGCAACTGGCGCATCCGGATGAAACCGTTGCCTGTATCACCGGTGAATCCAGTATTCAGATGTGCATCCAGGAGCTGTCGACCTGCCTGCAGTATTCACTGCCGTTAAAGATCATTAACCTGAATAACGGTTATATGGGAATGGTGCGGCAGTGGCAGGAGTTTTTCTATGAAAAACGCTATGCCATGTCATATTTTGATGCGCTGCCGGACTTTGTTGCACTGGCTGAAAGCTTCGGCCATATTGGCATCAAGGTAGAAAAACCGGAAGATGTCAGACCGGCGCTGGAAGAAGCCTTTAAACAGAAAGACCGCCTGGTTTTCCTTGATTTTATTACTGACCGTGAAGAAAACGTCTACCCGATGATTCCTGCCGGTGCCGGTATGAATGAAATGATCCTGGTATAAGCAGAGCAGGCGAAAACAGCTAAAATGAAACATATCATATCTATACTACTGGAAAATGAAGCCGGTGCCCTGTCCCGTGTCGCCGGCCTGTTTTCCGCACGTGCCTATAATATCGAGTCATTAACGGTGGCACCCACCGATGACCCGTCCTTATCACGGATGACACTGGTGACCACCGGTTCCGAGGATATTGTCGAACAGGTATGTAAACAGCTGAACAAGCTGGTTGACGTGGTCAAGCTGGTTGATTTAACAAAGGACGAGCATGTAGAGCGTGAACTGGTTCTGATCAAGGTAAGAGCCGAAAACGGGCAACGCGATGAAGTTAAACGCGTGGTTGATATTTTCCAGGGCCATATTGTCGATATGACAGACAGCACTTACACGCTGGAAGTGACCGGCGACAGCGAAAAGATTGATGCCTTGTTAACGGCGCTGGAAAAAATGACCATTGTAGAAGTAGTACGTTCCGGCCAGCTGGGTATCGGGCGTGGCGACAGGGGCATTGTATAAAGCTGTACGGCTGTTTTTCTCTAGGGATACTCTGATTAAGTAGGGTGAGAATCATGCTGAGATAAAATGTGCTGTATTTTTCACGAAGTGAGGCGGAATAGTTATTCTATTGCAACGAACTTCGAGGAAAATACAGCACATTTTAGCCAGCGTGAAATTATCATACTTGATCAGAGTATCCCTAGCAAACGAATAAACGATTTTTAAATTTAAACATTTACGGACCAGGTAAAAAATGAATATTTATTACGATAAAGATTGCGATCTTTCTATCATTAAAAGCAAAAAAGTCAGCATTATCGGTTATGGCTCACAGGGCCATGCCCATGCAAATAACCTGCAGGATTCAGGCGCCGAAGTCTGTGTCGGCCTGCGTGAAGGTTCCTCCTCGATTGCCAAGGCAGAAGCTGCCGGTATTGCAGTAAAGTCGATTGAAGACGCTGTTGCCTGGGCTGATGTGGTCATGGTACTGGCGCCGGATGAGCATCAGGCGACTATTTACACCGAGCAGATTGAGCCGAATATCAAGCAGGGCGCGGCAATGGCATTTGCCCATGGTTTTAATATTCATTTTGAAGCCATCAAACCACGTGCCGATCTTGATGTCATTATGATCGCGCCGAAAGCACCGGGTCATACCGTGCGTAGTGAGTTTGTCAATGGCGGCGGTATTCCCGACCTGATTGCAGTTGCCCAGGACGCAACCGGCACGGCAAAAGATATTGCCCTGTCTTACGCATCTGCCATTGGTGGCGGCCGTACTGCGATTATTGAAACCACTTTCCGTGAAGAAACCGAAACCGACCTGTTCGGTGAGCAGGCTGTATTATGTGGTGGTACCACTGCGCTGGTCCAGGCCGGTTTTGAAACCCTGGTAGAAGCCGGTTATGCGCCTGAAATGGCCTACTTTGAATGCCTGCATGAGCTGAAACTGATTGTTGACCTGATGTACCAGGGCGGCATTGCGGACATGCGTTATTCAATTTCCAATACGGCAGAATACGGTGACGTTACCCGAGGTCCCCGTGTTGTGAACGAAGACACCAAGGCAGAAATGAAAAAAATCCTGTCAGAAATTCAAAGTGGCCAGTTTGCCAAAGAGTTTCTTGATGAAATGCATTCCGGTGCGAAAAATCTTGAAGCCCTGCGCAAGAAAGGCCGTGAGCATCAGATCGAGGAAGTGGGTGCCCGCCTGCGCAGCATGATGCCATGGATTAAAGCCAACAAGATTGTTGATAAAAGCAAAAACTAGTATCAGCCTGGCTTGATCCAGAAAGGCGGGCATCGTTGATGCCCGCCTTTTTGTTTATAGAAGAATAATCAGTGCCGTCCCGTTAACTTTACATTGTCATCTTGACCGGAGCGTAGCGTAGTGGAAAGATCTGTAATCCTCATTGCCTGGCACCCAAGATCCTTCGGCAATTGCTCCATGCATTGCCCTACTACCGTACATCCTGCACATATCGACTTCACTACGTTACGCTCAGGATGACAGAATAGTTAAACAGCGTATTTTATGTCTTATACAAGAGTATACAGCAGAAAGTCATATGGAATGCAGCTTCAAGTCAAAGTACTAACAGTTAAGGGCAGCAGTGAAGAGTAATAGCTCGTGCTATAGACAGGTAGGTGCGAAAAAACTTTTCCGGAAAGTTTTTTCGCACCTACCTTTAACTGTTCACGTACAGTATTCATTATTATGTCGCTAGAAATCATATACCAGGATGAACACATTATTGCCCTGAACAAGCCCCAGGGTTTGCTGTCGGTGCCCGGCATTGGTCCGGACAAGCAGGACTGCATGATCGCCAGATTGATGGAGTCTATACCGGAGGCAAAAGTGGTCCATCGCCTGGACTGTTATACCTCGGGCATTATGCTGTTTGCCATTGGCATAGAAATGCAGCGTGCCCTGAGCCGGATTTTTCATGACAGAAAAATACAGAAGCAGTACATTGCAGTCGTCAGGGAATGGTTTGACGAGGATGAAGGCGTTATTAAATATCCCATGCGCTGTGATATCGATAACCGGCCGGTGCAGATTGTGGATTACGAACACGGAAAATCGGCGGTCACTTACTGGCAGGTTCTCCAGCGTACGTCCGGTTCTGTGCGCCTGCTGTTAAAGCCTGAAACCGGTAGAACCCACCAGTTAAGAGTGCATTGCATGGCCTCGGGTTATCCGATCATCGGTGACGGTTTGTACGGCAATGACGAAACCCCGCAACCGAGAATGCTGCTGCATGCTGACAAGCTGTTTTTTGAGCATCCGGTAAGCGGAGAAGCCATGTTCCTGTCTGCCGAATGTGAATTCTAAAGTTTTTTCACACCTGCAGATAAAACAAACGGTGTTCGGGTGTTCTTGCCATTATCCGCTGTCGGTTACTGCCAGCCGGGAACTACGTTATAGCGAAATAATATGCTCTCATAGGAGAAAATTGCGCCTTCCGGTGTTATCTCATACAGCACCAGGCCATCCAGCAGGTATTCACCTTCTTCCATAAAGTTATTGTTAATGACAATACTGCGTTGCTGCGGGTTGCTTGAATAGACGTGTGCGCTGACCACAATCGCCGGTAATTGCCGGCGGATGGACTCCGGCAGGTCGTGAAAATCAATAATTTCCTGGCTGGCTTGTTGCGGCTCGATATAAGTAGTCTTTTCAGGTGATTTTGTGAGCTTGTTGCCGGCCGTTTTTTCTGCAGCGCCGGTTTTTTCGACTGGCGGCGTTTCTGGCGCCACCGGTGTTTCGACTGTTGTATCGTTTACAGGGTTGTTGGCAGGCAGCGCTGCTATTGCAGCCGGCGCCGTTGCTGCCGGTTGCGGGGGTGCGGTTTCAGCAGCGCTCTGGTTGTCGATGTCAGTAGCTACCGCTACGGGCTGGCCCGTGTTCTTTTCCCTGTCAAAAATATAATAGACAATGGCGGCAAGATTCAGCAGTACAGCACTGATGAGAATATAGGGCCAGTAGGAGCGCTTTTCCTGGCGATAGTTCAGGCTGGAGGAATGCACTGTCTGTACATCCGGTATATTGCCATGTCCGCGTTCCTGCTCCGATTTTTTAAGGGCATCGAGTATGTATGACATGGTCAGGTCTGCTCACTGAGTACTGGTACGCCTGTTTCAGACCGGGTGTTGATCTGAATGATGGTCATCGGGCCGACAATGCCATCAGCTGTCAGGCCATGTTGTAACTGAAACTGTTTCACCCTGGCGCTCAGCTCTTTATCGTAAAGGTTGCGGTTGCCGGAAGTTGTATTGTCTATTTCAGCTAAACGTGTGCTTAACCAGTTGATGACGGGGCCCTTGTCTCCCGGGGTGATGGCGGAGGAATAGTGATCCGGCTTTTTCCATAGCAATGAAAACTGACCATACCAGTGTTTATCAAGATCGCTTAATTTAACGATATGTTCAGTATTGTCGGTAAATATCGTTGCCCGTTCATTGTTTATTGCAGTAATGGTAGCGTATCTGGATTCACCTTTACTGTTGACCAGGGTTAATACAGCCGGGCGGTTATGAACCTTGAGACTGTTCAGGTTGCCCTGTTTATGCAGGCAGCTTAAAGAGTGCAGGCTGGCCTGTTTGCAGGCAGTGGTTGGTATGTTTTTGTTGTAACTGATGTTCCAGGTGTTAAATAACTGCTGGTAAGCAGAAACCTGGCTGGCGGTTGATGTATTCAATATGTCATCCAGATTTTCATATTCGGTTTGCTGTTCGGTGGCTGGGAGATTGCCTGTGCTTGTGGTTAACGGCGTTTCCAGGTTGTTACTGTCGCCGGTGGTTGCGGTTTCTGCCGCCAAAGTCGCTTGTGTGATGTCAGCAGGTGTTTCCTGGTCAGGCCTGTTGTCCGCTTCTGCCAGTTCAGCTTGTGGCGGGCTGCCGGTGATGGGGAGTGAAGCGGCAGGCTGTGGTTTTTCGCTTACAGGAGACTTTGCCAGAAAAAGCACCAGGGCAACGGCGAAAATCAGAAAACCGGCAAAGGCCAGTACCGGGTAGATCCAGCGTTTGTTTTTCTTCTGGTTTTCAACATTTTTCAGTTCACCAAAAACTTCGGTGGCGGCCTTTTTAATAATGGAAGTGCTGACCACATGCTGGTTTTCCACGTAGGCACCGAGCAGGGCGCGGTCACAGATAATGTTAATTAATCTCGGAACGCCGTTGCTGAGTTTGTATAACAGCTTGATGCTGTCTTCCGGTAACAGCTGTATATTCTGTCCGGCCACGGCTAGGCGGTGGTTGATATAGGCTTTAAGCTCGGGTTTGTCCAGCGGTTTCAGATGAAAGCGGGCGGTAATGCGTTGCGACAGCTGGCGCATTTCCGTTGTTGCCAGAATATCCAGTAGCTCCGGCTGGCCGAGGATGATGATTTGCAGTAATTTACGCTGGTTGGTTTCCAGGTTGGTTAACAGGCGCAGCTGCTCCAGGACCTTGCCGTCAAGGTTCTGCGCTTCATCAATGATTAATACCGTTTTGCGGTTTTCCCTGTTGCTTTCAATCAGAAAACGATAGATTCTGTCGGTATAGGTTTTAACGCTGTTATCGGAATCGGGATAGCTGATATGCAACTCGTCGCAAATGGTTTCAAGCAACTCGATTTCGCTGACCTTGGGGTTGAGGACGAGGGCGACCTTTGCCTGCTCGGGGACCTGTTCCAGCAGGCAGCGGCAGATGGTGGTTTTGCCGGTGCCGACCTCGCCGGTAAGCAGGATGCAACCGCCGTCGCTGTTAAGGCCGTAGACAAGATGTGCCAGCGCTTCGCGGTGCTGTGCCGTCATATACAGATAACGTGGATCAGGGGCGATCGAGAAAGGTGACTCCCTGAATCCAAAGTATTCGTTATACATATATTAGCTGCTGCCGGTGTGGTTACGTGTGTTCAGGTGCTTACTATAGCGAAGGCTTTACAGTGACACAACCGGCGTTAGACAGCCGGCAAGCAGTCGCATCTTGTTGTACGGCTTTGAACTTCCGGCCGGCTGTTGTTTGCCGGACTTCCACTGCAAAAAAACAGTGTCAGCCCGGGTAAATATTTATGCTAATGTTGAATGTAACCTATTCCTGGTACAGACAAGGTCGGACGTTTTATGCCTGTTAACGATAATGGTGTAACCAAATCATCTTTCATGCTTCTGATGAAGCCGATGGACCTGGGTTTTACCTGTCTAAGAAACCGTACCATCATGGGCGCCATGCACACCGGGCTGGAGGATGGCTGGTTCGGCTTTGCTAAACTGGCTGAATTTTACCGGGAACGGGCAGAAGCCGGGGTGGCATTAATCATAACCGGCGGAATATCACCGACATTTTCCGGTCGCCTGTCACCGTTTTCCCCGCAGCTGAGCTCTGCTCTGCAACTGGGGAAGCACCGTAAACTGGTCGCCACTGTCCAGGCGGAAGAAGCAAAAATCTGCCTGCAGATACTGCATGCCGGGCGTTATGCCTACCACCCTTTTGCCGTTGCGCCTTCAGCAATCAAATCACCGATTTCACCGTATACGCCAAAAGCGCTTAGCGGGCAGCAGATTAAAAA
>JAJRTD010000285.1 GCA_024278435.1 Gammaproteobacteria bacterium
GCTCTGCAATGGCGGCTTCGGCTGCAGATTTCTCAGCGGCATCCACTTTGTCACCCAGTTCCTTGATGGATTTTTCAGTGGCGTGAATGACGTTTTCAGCTGTATTTTTAGCATCGATCAGTTCACGTGCTTTTTTATCCTCGTCAGCATGTGCTTCGGCATCCTTGATCATCTGATCAACTTCTTCCTCGGACAGGCCGCTGGAGGCCTTGATCACGATGGACTGTTCCTTGCCGGTAGCCTTGTCCTTGGCGGACACGTTAAGGATACCGTTGGCATCGATGTCGAAGGTTACCTCGATCTGTGGTACGCCGCGTGGAGCCGGCGGAATATCCGTCAGGTCGAAGCGACCCAGTGACTTGTTGCCGGAGGCCATTTCGCGTTCACCCTGCAGCACGTGTACGGTAACGGCGCTCTGGTTGTCGTCGGCGGTGGAGAACACCTGTGATGCCTTGGTCGGAATCGTGGTGTTTTTCTCGATCAACTTGGTCATGACACCACCCATGGTTTCAATACCCAGTGATAACGGTGTTACGTCAAGCAGCAGGATGTCATTTACATCGCCGCCTAATACACCACCCTGGATGGCAGCGCCGATGGCAACCGCTTCGTCAGGGTTCACGTCCTTGCGGGGTTCCTTGCCGAAGAACTTCTGTACTTCTTCCTGTACTTTCGGCATACGGGTCTGACCGCCAACCAGGATGACTTCATCAAGGTCGCTGGCAGACAGGCCGGAATCTTTCAGTGCCTGCTTGCAGGGTTCGATGGTGCGTGCAATCAGATCATCAACCAGGCTTTCCAGTTTGGCGCGGGTCAGTTTCACGTTCAGGTGTTTCGGACCGCTTGCATCTGCTGTGATATAAGGCAGATTTACATCGGTGGATGTGGTTGAAGACAGTTCGATCTTGGCTTTTTCAGCGGCTTCTTTCAGGCGCTGTAATGCCAGTGGATCGTTATGCAGGTTAATGCCGGTGTCTTTTTCAAACTGCTCTGACAGATAGTCGATCAAACGGGTATCAAAGTCTTCACCGCCAAGGAATGTATCACCGTTGGTAGCCAGTACTTCGAACTGGTGTTCACCGTCGATTTCTGCAATCTCGATAATGGATACGTCAAAAGTACCACCACCGAGGTCATAAACAACAACTTTGGAATCGCCGGATTTTTTGTCCATGCCATAGGCAAGGGCTGCAGCGGTAGGCTCGTTGATAATACGTTTTACGTCCAGACCGGCAATACGGCCGGCATCTTTTGTTGCCTGGCGCTGTGAATCGTTAAAGTAGGCCGGTACGGTAATAACCGCCTCTGTTACTTCTTCACCCAGATAGTCTTCCGCAGTCTTTTTCATTTTCTGCAGAATACGGGCAGATACTTCCGGCGCGGCCATTTTCTTGCCCTTGGCTTCTACCCAGGCATCACCGTTGTCTGCCTTAATGATTTTGTATGGAACGAGTTTGATATCGCGCTGTACGACCTCTTCATCGAAGCGGCGTCCGATGAGCCGTTTTACTGCGAAAATTGTGTCGTGCGGGTTGGTCACCGCCTGGCGTTTCGCCGGGGCGCCTACTACTACTTCGTCGTCTGTAAAGGCAACGACTGAAGGCGTGGTACGTTCGCCTTCGGCATTTTCAATAACCTTCACTGAGTCGCCGTCCATTACAGCAACACATGAATTTGTTGTACCTAAGTCAATACCGATAATTTTAGCCATTTCTGGTCTCCTATAATTTTAGATTTGCCGCCTTTTATCAGTAGATGACGACAGTAATATTTTGTTGTTAGCTCTTATATGGGGCTGTTTTTATTAATTCCAAGTAAAATTGTGGTTATCTGTCCATATCTTCCATTTCACGCTGTTTTAAGGCGTTATATGGCCTATTCAGGTGCTTTTGAGACCATTACCATGGCCGGGCGAATCAGCCGTCCGTTTAATAAATAACCTTTCTGCATTACCGCGATGACCGTGTTGGGCTCTACATCGGCACTGGGCTGCATGGACATGGCCTGGTGTTTTTCCGGGTCGAACTTTTCATTTAACGGGTCAATTTCTTCAATACCGAGTTTTTCCATCATTTTATGCAGCATGCTCATGGTCAGTTCCATGCCTTCACGCAGACTTTCGGCGCTGGCATCTTCCGCTGCCAGACCCAGGCTCATGCTGTCCATCACTGGCAGCAGCTCGGTAACGAATTTTTCAATACCGAATTTATGGGCATTCTCCAGATCGCGGGCGGTGCGCCGGCGCAGGTTGTCCATTTCGGCAACGGCGCGTAGATACTGTTCCCAGTTCTCGGTTGCCTTGGCCTGAGCCGCTTCCAGCTGGGCTTCAAGGCTGTCGGCGTTTTTTTCCGGTGATTCCAGCTTGGCTTCATCGTCATTCGGATCCTGCGTTGCTTCAGGTTCATCTACCGGCTGCTCGAGTTCTTCGTTATTGTTGTGTTCCTGGTTTGACATGTTGTGATCTCTTAATAAATTTGTTTGATTTTTGCTATCTATGGTGTCATCTGCCGGTTTTTCAAGAGCTGCTAAGCGCTTTTATTATTTCAGGGCATCACCCAGCAGGCGGGCGGTGACATCAACCACCGGAATGACCTGGTCATAGTTCATCCGCGCCGGGCCGATGACACCCAGTACACCGATGGCCTTGCCGGCAATCGAATATGGTGCGGTAATCACACTGCAGTCACCGAATCCTTCAAATCCGGCTTCCTGGCCGATAAATATTTTCACCCCCTGCTCGTGTACGCAGCGGTCAAACAGGCCGAGCATCTCGCGTTTGCGGTCGAATATTTCAAACAGGTGCTGCAACTGCTGGCGGTCGGTGTTTTCGTTGAAGCGAACCAGGTTGGTTTCTCCCTGGACAATAAATTCAGGCCGGTCGCTCTCGTCGTTGAGTAAAACCTTGTTGGCGACCTCGACCGCCGTTTTCATCACGTTATCCACGTCCTGACGGGTGCGGTCCAGATCCTGCAACAGACTTTCCCTGATCTGGTCTACATCCTGGCCGGTAAACTGCTGGTTGAGGAAATTGGCGGCATTTTGCAGTTCGGCGCTGCTGTATTCTCTTTCCAGGTGCAGAACCTTGTTCTGCACGTCCTTTTCATTGGTCACCAGGATGGCCAGTACCCGCCTGTCCGGTAGCGGCAGAAACTCGATATGGCGCAACCGGGCATGGGTCTGTTTCGGTACGCTGACGATGCCGGCCATCCGGGTCATTTCCGATACCAGCTGCGAGGCCTGGCTGACCAGCTCGTTCATGTCCATGTCCGGATCCAGCTGCTGCTGCAGGTGGCTAACCAGGCTGTCATCAATGGGCTGTACTTCCAGCAGGTTTTCAACGAACAGGCGCAGCCCCTGCTCAGTCGGTATGCGACCGGCGGAAGTATGCGGCGCCTTGACCAGGCCTTTTTTCTCCAGCCCGGACATGACGTTGCGGATGGTGGCCGAACTGATGTCCAGCCCGGCATCCTGTGCCAGCTGGCGTGAACCCACCGGCTGGCCGTCATTAATGTAACTGGCGACCAGTTGCTTGAGCAAAATAGCAGCGCGTTCGTTGAGTACCAGAGGTTTTTTCACAGGTTTAAATCGTATAGCCAGTTTTTGTGTTCATTAGCACTCTGTGTGGGTGAGTGCCAAAGGCGGAATTATGGTAGTAAAGTGTGGGCTGGTCAAGAAAAAACAATGCCTTGTTCACCACAGAGACACGGAGGACACAGAGTTTTATTTTGTTAACTGCGCCGTAAGCGCAGTTAACAACAAAAGGTTTTCTCTGTGTTCTCCGTGCCTCCGTGGCGAAAATAGCTTTTAAGCTTATATAAGACTTAGCGTATAATGCGCTCTTTGAAAACGCCGGCCCATAACCATAGCCTCACATGACTGAACCACAAGCAACCCGCATCAGGGAAATCCCCTATAACTACACGTCGTATTCCGATCGTGAAATTGTTATCCGTTTTCTCGGTGAGGAAAGCTGGCAGATTGTCGAAAAATTGCGCGGTTCACGGCGTACTGGGCGTTCAGCACGCATGCTGTTCGAGGTGCTGGGTGACATGTGGGTGATCAAGCGTAATCCCTATGTAAAAGATGACCTGCTGAGCAACCCGAAACGCCGCGACGCCCTGATCAACGCCCTGAAACACCGCTTGACCCAGGTTGAATTACGCGCCGATGGCAATACCGATGCCCTGAAACTGCATAATAATTGCATGAGCGCGATCCAGCGCTTTGAGGATGACCTGTTAAACCAGATCAGCCTGCGCGCCAGAACCCGCAAGGTGCTGGGCCGTATCACCTCGAAAAACAATATTGATTTCAGCGGCCTGGCACGGGTGGCCAATGCCACCGATGCCACTGACTGGCGTATCGCCATGCCGTTTGTGGTGATCAAGCCGGACACGGAAAAGGAAGTGGCGGCTATTGTCAGGGCCTGTATTGACCTGGGCCTGACCATTATCCCGCGTGGCGGCGGTACCGGTTACACCGGTGGTGCCATTCCGCTGTATTCAAACACCGCGATCATCAACACCGAAAAGCTGGAAAACCTGAGTGCCATCAAGCTGCTTGAACTGCCCGGCGTCGATGCGGCACAGCCGGTGGTTGAATGTGGCGCCGGGGTCATTACCCGCCGGGTTTCGGACCTGGCGGAGCAACACGGCTATGCCTTTGCGGTCGATCCGACCTCGCAGGATGCCTCTACCATCGGCGGCAATATCTCGATGAATGCCGGCGGTAAAAAAGCTGTTATCTGGGGAACGGCGCTTGATAACCTGGTGTCATGGCGCATGGTGACGCCGGATGGCCTGTGGATGGAAGTGCAACGGCTGAACCACAATCTTGGCAAAATCCATGACCAGCAGCAGGTCAGCTTTAAAATTACCCGCTTTGAGAGTGATGGTAAAACGCTTCGCGGTGAGCCTGAAACCCTGGTGATGGCCGGCGGTGATTTCCGCAAGAGTGGCCTGGGCAAGGATGTGACCGACAAGTTTCTTTCCGGCCTGCCCGGTATTCAGAAGGAAGGCTGTGACGGTCTGATTACTTCCGGACGTTTTATCCTGCACAAAATGCCGGAGCACAAACGCACCATCTGCCTGGAGTTTTTTGGCAGCGATATTGCCGAAGCGGTGCCTGCCGTGGTCGAGGTCAAGGATATGCTGGACGCCAATCCGGATGTTCTGCTCACCGGGCTGGAACACCTTGATGAGCGTTATATCAAAGCCGTCAAGTACACCACCAAGGCCACAAGCAGCGATGGTATTACCACGGGTTATCCGAAAATGGTGCTGCTGGCTGATATTGCCGGTGATGATGAGGCGCTGCTGGACGCGGCGGCACAGGCTGTTATTGAGGCCAGTAAAAAGCGCAAGGCCGAGGGTTTTATTGCCGTCAGCCCGGAAGCCCGCCACCGTTTCTGGCTGGATCGCACCCGTACGGCTGCCATCTCTGCACATACCAACGCATTTAAAATCAACGAGGACGTGGTTATACCCCTGCCCCGGCTGGCTGAATACAACCGTGGTATTGAAATCATCAATATCCGCCAGGCCATTAATAACAAGCTGACCATCTGTGATGCCATCGTCGATTATCTTGAAGGGGATATTACAGAGGCACGTGAAGACAATGCCTACGATATCAGCGAAGAGGCCAAACAGATACTGAAGACAAAATGTGAAACCGCGATACAGCTGGTTCATTCCGCCCGTGACCGCTGGGCCGCCATTTTGCAGAACCTGGATAGCCCGGCGGCTGAAGTCACCCGGCTGTTACTTGAAGGCGAACAGGATGCAATGCAAAGCGGGGACAAACTGGTCGACCTGCTGCTGCGCCGTGAATGTGTTATCTCCTATAA
>JAJRTD010000286.1 GCA_024278435.1 Gammaproteobacteria bacterium
CAGAATGCCTTTAAGGACACGGAAAGGCAGAAAGTAAAAATACATCCCATCGTAGAGCTTCAGGACAAACTGGGCCTGAAAGGTGTCAGTGAAAAGTTTTCTGACGGAATTTTTGCCTGGCTATGCATTAACCAGAACTTTACAGCCAGCCACTACGGGTCGCGGCAGTTGTTTTCCCGTTACTATAACAAGCTGGCGGCCGTGGCTCTGTACACATTAAGTGTTCTGGTGGTTATATCCGGCGTCCTGCTGACCGAATCAAACATATCTGATGCCCTGGAAGCGGAAGAATCCATCATTATGTTAAAGCGGGAAAAAACCACCTACAGGGAGCTGTATGCAAAGAAATTCAAGGATTTCGAAAAAGTGTTTCAGAATGCCGGGATAATGAACGCTGCCGTAGAACTGGCAGAGCGGATAAAGCTGAACAGCCGTACGTCACCGCTTGATTTTCTGATCGTGTTAAGCGACATATTGAATCAGCCGGGCATCGGTCCGGTGCATATCGATAAAATTGAATGGCAGGCAGTCAATATAAACAAGAAGGACCAGTCAATAGAAAAAGCCAATTTTACTGAAGACCAGCCGGTGAAACACTATGCTGTAATCAAAGGCCGCATTGATGAACCGGAACATAATTATCGTGAATCAGTAAATCACATACTGAGGATAATAAAGCATTTGCAGGCCAGTCCGCGGGTAGAAAGTGTTGAGGCGCTGGAGATGCCGGTTGACCTGAGGTCGGAATCCCAGTTCTCCACGGAATCGGGCGTCGAGACACGGAAAAAGAAAAAAAGGGAAACAACGGGCCATTTTTCATTGAAAATAATAATGAAGGAGCCGGGCGATGCTTAAAAAACTCGCACCATCGCTAATGCGTGCCGCCGGTGTTTTTGCGGTGGCAATGGTCATCAGCATCCTGGTGGTTTCTGTTTCCTATGTCTACATGGATGGCATCCAGCAGGACCAGCAGCAGGCCAGACGTGAAATGCTCAGGTGGAAGTCCAAGATTGACCGCTCGGTTGAAAAAAACCAGATTATCGATACCTTTGAAAGAAATTTCCTGAAGCTGGTGAACCAGGGGGTTGTTGGCGAGGAAAACCGCCTCAGCTGGTTTGAAACGATTCAGAACACGGCTAAAAAACGAAATATGCCGCTGGCGAAATACAGTATTTCAACCCAGGAAATTTTAAAAGAACGTAATTTAAAGCGTAATTATAAAGGTATCGATGTATTCAAGAGTGTGATGACCCTGGAGCTGAAAATGGCACATGAAGGCGACCTTTTTGCCATGCTCAATGATTTGAAAAAAGCAGACGGCCTGTTTGCAGTGGAACGTTGTGAGATAGAAAAGCTGAGTAAAAAAATCGTTGATACCGATAATAATATGAAGGCATTCTGTGAGCTTGGCTGGTACACCTTTAAAGGTACAAAATCTAAAAAGAGGCGTAAAAATGCAGGCTAGATTGGTTCTGGTTACATTGTTCTGCCTGGTTTTCAGTGCCGCGGCACTGGCAGACTATGATGAAAAAGACCTGAAAAAACTGTTTACCGATAAAAACCAGCGGGCACAGATTGATGCGGCACGTTCAGGCAAAACCCAGGGAGCGGTTAAAAAAACCAGCAAGGTTAAGGTGTCGGGTTACATGACCCGCAGTGATGGTAAAAGTGTTGTCTGGATAAACAATAAAAGCACGTTGGAGAGTTCACGAATAGGTGATGTCAGGGTTAACAGTTCCTCGGTTGGCAAAGACAAGAAAGTGACGGTAAGAGTAGACGGAAAGACCAGACGGCTGAGGCCCGGGGAAACCTGGTATAAGCAAACCGGTGAAGTCATTGATGGTCACAAGCAATAAACCGCTTAAAAAGGCCGAGACCGGCATAGCCCTGCTGGTCATCATTGTGGTGCTCGCTTTATCTGTTTCCGCCTATTATTTTTCTACGATCTCGGTTTCGGATATCCAGGTTTCCCGGACCGTGAACACACAGGCGGCATTAAAGCAGGCAAAACAGGCGCTGCTTGATTACGCAGTGGCAAGACACTACGATTCGGGAAAAGCAGGAAGGCTGGGCAAACTGCCGTGCCCGGACTACAACAATGCCGGCAACGAGGGCGTGCAGGATGGTAACTGTGGTAATGCCTATGCCAATGCCATCGGCCTGTTGCCGTGGAATACGCTGGGTATTAATGTACTGAAGGATAACAGCGGCAGCTGTCTGCTTTACGTGGTTTCACCGGCTTATAAAACAGGCCCTGTGGCCGCGCTGAACCCGGACAGTTTCGGCCAGCTTCAGGTGGTTGACGGGGCCGGCGTGGTGATACAGGGTGTTGTTCCGGAAGATCGCCCGGTCGCGATTATTATTGCGCCCGGCGAAACCCTGCCGGGCCAGGTGCGAAATTTTGATAGCGATACCATATGCGGGAGTGATTATGGCAACCTGGTTGCCTACCTCGACAGTGACGGTACCACTGACAATGCTGCTATCGATACCGCGGTTGATAATATTATTGACCGTTTTGTACAGGCGTATCCCGGTTCAAAAACAGCGGCAAACCCGTTAAACGACCGGTTGATTACCATCACCCATGATGAACTGTGGAACACCATGGATAGTACAATCAATAGTGCCGCGTTTACCGGGCGCATGGCAAAACTGACTGAAGCCCTGGCACTTTGCTTTGCCGGCTATGGCATAAATAACGGCAGGCACCTGCCGATGCCGGCACCACGCGACCTGAATGGTGGCGAATACCGGAAAACAACCGATTATGATGATAGTGGCATTTTTACCAGTGGCTTTGCCGGTCGACTTCCTTATGACGTGGCACGGGCCAATAACAAACTGGCAAACAGTGATAACGATTATATCTTTGAAAACAGTTATTGTGACGGCATTGATCTTGTTAGCACGGCGGCTGTCGAGAGCATAAACTTCAGTGACGATAATGGCAGTGATCAGGGTGAGTTTTTTGATCTCTGGGAAAACTGGAAAGACCACTTCTTTTATGCCATATCAAAAAATAACAACCCAGGTGTCACGGTCGGCTCCTGCGCAATGGCGAACTGCATACGAATAGGGGTACCAAGGTATGCCGCCATCGTTTTTTTCTCCGGCTTAAAAC
>JAJRTD010000287.1 GCA_024278435.1 Gammaproteobacteria bacterium
AGCGGCATCGACGGTGAAAATGTTTATCAGACCACCGTTGGGCAGATCGCGTATTTCGGTCTTGTTTTTATGCCGGGTCCATACCTGGTAGTCATTGAAATCGTGAGCCGGGGTGATTTTTACACAGCCGGTACCGAACTCGGGGTCGACATGTTCATCGGCAATCACCGGGATTTTACGGCCGGTCAGTGGCAACTCGAGGAACTCACCCAGCAGGTAGGAATAACGCTCGTCGTTGGGGTTCACCGCTACCGCACAGTCACCTAACATGGTTTCCGGACGGGTGGTGGCAACCACGACATGGCCGGCACCGTTGCTGCGCGGGTAGCGCATGTACCACATGTGGCCGGACTCTTCTTTGGATAGTACTTCCAGGTCGGAAACCGCGGTATGTAAAACCGGATCCCAGTTTACCAGACGTTTACCACGGTAAATCAGGCCTTCCTCGTAAAGCTTGATAAACACTTCCTTTACCGCGGCGGACAGGCCTTCGTCCATGGTGAAGCGTTCGCGTGACCAGTCCAGAGATGCGCCCATGCGGCGCAGCTGCCTGGTGATGGTATTGCCGGAGTGTTCCTTCCATTCCCAGATTTTTTCAATAAATTGTTCCCGGCCGTAATCATGGCGGGTTTTGCCTTCGGCATTGATCAGGCGCTCAACGACCATCTGGGTGGCAATACCGGCATGGTCGGT
Source organism: Gammaproteobacteria bacterium (assembly GCA_024278435.1). GTDB lineage: Bacteria > Pseudomonadota > Gammaproteobacteria > SZUA-229 > SZUA-229. The sequence continues at coordinate 694 of JAJRTD010000287.1, forward strand.
GCCGACCTGCCATAAAGTATCGTGCCCTTTCATGCGGTGGTAACGCACCATGGCATCCATAATGGTGTCCTGGAAAGCATGGCCCATGTGCAGCCGGCCGGTGACGTTCGGCGGGGGGATCATAATGCAGAAGGTTTCGCGTTCGCTGTTTTTGTCGACACCCTCGATGCTCTGGTCGGCTTTAAAATAACCGTTGTTTTCCCAGATTTCGTACCACTTGCTTTCGATTGATTGGGGGTTGTAGGTTTTTTCCATTATGGACTCGGTTGCGCAGATCTAAAGCGCAGAATTATACAACATGCTGTTTAAGCTTGCTTTATTACACCTGCGGAATTGCGGATTAATCAGGGATTTATTGCCTGTCTGGGCAGCTGCGATGACTGAAGTGGTGATTACTGTCCGGTTTCGTTCTTCAACTGGCTGACGACATCTTCCGGCAGGCGGTCTTCCAGTGCCTGTTGCACCAGGAAGCGCAGCTGCTGCTCGAGGTCGGGCATCAGCTGTTTGACGATATCACTGACCATATTGTCGAGTGTTTGTGCGGTAACGGTTTCTTCATTCGGCAGACCGGTCACTGGTTCCGGGCTCTCTGCTATAGCGGAAGGCGCTTCGGTGCTTTCTTCAACTGGGGTATCGACCGCAGGGCCATCAGCCGGAAGTGTATCTACCGGACTGTCAGCTGAGCCATCGACAGGGAAAGTTGTTTCGGCTTCGATGTCGTCTGCCGTTTCATTTTCGGCGGTATCGGCAGCAACAGGATAAACAGCGTTTTCACTGATGCCAGTTTCTTCTTCGATGGCCGAAAAATCGCTGCTGCTTTCGTCATCTGTAAACACCCTGACATCAACGATTTCCTCTTCGCTGAGGCTGTCTTCTGTCTGGGCGGGTGTTTCTGCGAACAGATTCGGGGTGTTGTCGTCGCTTTCCTGTGGCTCTGCAGACTCCCTGTCTTTGATGGCGTCATCGTCTTCATCTTCGATGATGTCATCAAGCACCGGAATGTTTTCAGGGTCAAAGTCAGCCATGGCTGTTTATTTCGTGTCCTGCAGGCGGTCAAGCACATACTGTGCAAGCAATCCTACCGGTCGCCCGGTAGCGCCCTTGTGTTCACCGCTTTTCCAGGCGACGCCGGCAATATCCAGGTGTGCCCAGTGATATTTTTTGGTGAAGCGTGACAGGAAGCAGGCGGCGGTAATGGTTCCCGCTCCCTTGCCGCCGATATTGGCGATATCGGCAAAGTTGCTTTTCAGCTGTTCCTGGTAGTCGTCCCACAGTGGCAGTTGCCAGCAACGGTCACCGCTGGTCTGGCCGGCTGATAGCAGGTCATTGGCCAGCGGGTTGTGGTTGCTGAGCAGACCGGCCGGGTGGGCGCCGAGGGCAACGATGCAGGCGCCGGTGAGGGTGGCGACATCGATCACCACGTCGGGTTCGAATTTTTCCGCATAGGTCAGGGCATCACACAGGATAAGCCGGCCCTCGGCGTCGGTATTGAGGATTTCGATGGTCTGGCCAGACATGCTGGTGACAATATCGCCGGGGCGACAGGCAATACCATCGGGCATATTTTCAACCGTGGGGATGATGCCGACGATATTGATTGGCAGTTGCAGTTCGGCGCAGGCGTTGATGGCGCCGATAACGCTGGCGGCACCGCACATGTCGTATTTCATCTCATCCATTGATGCACCCGGTTTCAGACTGATGCCGCCGGAGTCAAAGGTAACGCCTTTGCCGACAAAAACGATGGGAGCCTGTTTGTCATCGCCGGCCCGGTATTCAATGGTAATCAGCTTGCCGGGTTCACGGCTGCCCCTGGACACGGACAGCAGGGCGCCCATGCCCAGTTTTTCCATGTCTTTTTCTTCCAGCACGGAGGTTTTTATCCGGTTGTGCTGTACGTCCAGCTTGGCCGCCTGTTTTGCAAGGTAGTCCGGAGTACACATATTGGCCGGCAGGTTGCCCAGGTCTTTTGCCAGGTGGATGCCGGCAGAAATGGCCATGCCCTGGCGTACCGCCTGCTCACCCAGCATCAGCTGGCCACGGCCGTTAACACTGAAAATAAATTTTCTTAACGGCCGGCGGGCTTCTTTTTTCTCGGTCTTAAGCTGGTTGAAGGTATACAGGGTTTCATCGATGGCTTCAATGGAATGCTGGATTTTCCAGCTGATGTCCTTGCGCTTTACCGGTACCTCAGTGAGGTAGGAAGCGATTTCGGTGGCACCGCTGGCCTGCAGTCTTTTCACCATATGGTGATTTATCTTGTAAAAGGTTTTGACATCAATGTCTTTCTCCTTGCCGCAACCGATCAGCAGAACCCGGTCACACAGAGTGTTTTCAACATTGTGCAGCAGCAGGGTGTTGCCCAGGTCGCCTTCAATTTCACCGCGCCTGACCAGGTTGGAAATATAACCGTTACTGGCCTTGTCGATCACTTTTGCCGAGGCTGACAACTTTCTTGATGCGTAAATGGGGATAGCAACACAACCGATACGTTGTTTTTCTGGGTTGCCACTTTTAACTGTATATTCCATGGGTTCTCCGGGAACAAAATAAATACTACGGGATGAATTCAGCGCTGCCGATAAAAAGCGATTGTATGCAATTTAAGGCCGGCAGGATAGTCGGATTGTTCGATTTTTAAGGCATTATTGGCCTGTTCTGTTATTTTATGCCGTTTATCGAAGTTTTCAGGTTAAACTTCTGTTATTACATGGCATATTGTGCAAGAGAATTCAAAACAGCAGACTGATGAAACTCACTATTATTGATAAGTACATCGCAAAAGAGTTGCTGACGGCCAGTTTGTCGGTACTCTTTATTTTGCTGGTCATTGTGCTCAGTACCGAGGTGGTTCACCTGTTGAGCTGGGTGTCACAGGGCATTATTCCAATCAATGCTTTTTTGTCTTATCTGTTTAACAGTTTATTTGAATTCAGTGTTGTGCTTATTCCCCTTAGCTTGCTGATGGGTATCCTGCTGGCTTTTGGCCGCTTATACCGCGACAGTGAAATGTCGGCCATCATGTCAGCCGGTATCGGGCCCATGCAGTGGTACCGGCCGTTAATGCTGATTGCGGTTCCTGCTACCATCCTGCTACTGTTGCTGCTGTTGTTCGTGAAGCCGTTAATTGCCCAGCAGCGGGCCTATATTTCAGCTGAAATCCGCAGCCAGGCCGATGTTGACACCTTGCTGGCGGGGCAGTTTAACCGTGCCGGCGATGGTGTGCTGTTTCTGGAAGCGGAAGCTGACAAAAGCAAAAAGGCGAACAGGGTGTTTTTTCAGCAGCATCGTGATGGCAAGAGCCATGTTGACCTGGCGGCGGGTACCAGCACTTATTATGATAATGAAGGCCAGCGTTACATGATGATGCATGAAGGTATTCATTATGTTGGCAATGCGGGTGATGCGGATTTCAGGATCATCAAATACAGGGAGTATGGCCTTCATGTCAGCAAAAAACGGGTGCAGGCACATCTCTCGGAAAGCAGTAAAAGTGTCAGCCAGCTCTGGGGTTCGAGCGATCCGGAGGAACAGGCCGAACTGCAATGGCGTTTTACCCTGCCGCTGGCGACCATTATCGTCGCCTTCATGGCGTTACCCTTAAGCCATACCGACCCGCGCGGCGGTCGTTATGCGAAACTGGCGCTGGCCCTGATACTATACCTTGTGTATTCAAACCTGCTTAGTGTGGCCAGCACCTGGATCGTGCAACAGAAAGTGCCGGTCTGGGTTGGTACCTGGTGGGTACATATTATTGCCATAATTATCACCGTCTACCTGTTGAAGCGCAGCGGTTATTTATGGGAGCTCACCGCAGGCAGAAAAGCCGTGACAGGAGCGCAAAATGGTTCTTGACCGTTATATTGCCAGAACGGTAATCAGCGGCTGCGTGGTCGCCTGCTTTGTTATGCTGTCGATATTTGTTTTTATTGATTTCGTCACCCAGTTAAAAACAGTGGGCACCGGTGATTACGGGGTTATGCAGGCGGCAGTATTTGTTCTGCTCAGGTTGCCGCAGCGTTTATATGAACTGTCACCCTCCATATTGCTGCTGGGTGGTATTCTGTCGATGGGCGCGCTGGCCGCGAACTCCGAGTTGATTGTTATGCGTGCTTCCGGTATTTCCACCATGCGTATAACCCGTTCGGTATTACAAACCGGCTTGCTTCTTGTTGTGTTGGTGGCTCTTCTTGGTGAGTTTATATCGCCGCTGGCGACACGCACTGCGAAAACCTATCGGGCGGAAGCAATGGAGAAAAAGCTGATGATCGGCGGTACCAATGACATCTGGGCGCGTGACGGCAACCGTTATGTCAATGTGAAGCAGATTTTGCCGAACCACCAGTTACGGCAGGTGCGGGTTTATGAACTGGATGAAAACTATCGGCTGGCCTCGGTGATTTATGCCGAAAATGCCCAGTATAAAAATAATGAATGGCTGCTGGATAATATTAAACGTTCCGATATCTCGGCGACGGGAGTAACGACATCATTTGATAAACATCTGGTATTAAAACGTCTTATCCTGCTGGAGCTGTTTACCGTTCTGGAGCTGGAATCCTATGATATGTCGGCCATGGAACTGCTGACCTACAGTAATTATCTGCAGGAGAATAATCTTGATAATGCTGAATACCGGCTGGCATTCTGGATAAAGATATTCACCCCGTTAACCTGCCTTGCGATGTTGCTGATTGCCATGCCGATCGTATTTGCTACCACGCCGCGCAGCGGCGGTGTCGGCCAGCG
>JAJRTD010000288.1 GCA_024278435.1 Gammaproteobacteria bacterium
CTGATTTTCTCCATCGGTATTCTGGTGGATGATGCCATCGTGGTCATCGAAAACATCTACCGGCACTGGTTGATGAAAGAAGACATGAGCGAAGAAGTGTCGGTGGAAGCGGTGCGTGAAGTCGGTAACCCGACCATCCTGGCGACCTTCACCGTGATCGCGGCGCTGATGCCGATGGGCGTGGTGCGCGGCATGATGGGGCCGTATATGGCACCGATTCCGACCCTGGGTTCGGTGGCGATGCTGTTCTCGCTGTTCGCCGCGTTTGCCTTTACCCCGTGGCTGGCCAACAAGATGAAGCCGTCGATGGCAACGTTGAAGCATCACGCTGAAAAAGAACATAAAAGCAACGAGCGTCTTGGCAGTTTCTTCCGTAAAACAATTACTCCGCTGATTGAAAACAGTGTTTTAGGTTACGGCTTTTTGATGTCGCTGTTTGTGGTTTTCTTCGCCAGCTGTGTGATGTTTTATACCACCGCGGTGTCGGTGAAAATGCTGCCGCTGGATAATAAATCTGAATTTGATATTGTGATCAACTTCCCGGAAGGCACTTCGTTAATCGATACCGCCAACCTGACAGCGACTCTGGCGGCTGAAGCCAAAAAATTTGATGAAGTGGTTTCGCTGCAAAGTTATGTCGGCACCGCTTCACCGTATAACTTCAATGGCCTGGTGCGTCATTACTATCTGAGATCAAAGCCCTGGCAGGCGGACATTCAGGTGGTGCTAACGCATAAGTCTGTGCGTGAAACGACCAGCCATGACATAGCGGAAGCCATGCGTGAGGTGATGGCGCCGATAGCCAAAGCGGCCGGCGCGCGGATTCAGGTGGTTGAAATGCCGCCGGGACCACCGGTGCTGCAGTCTGTGGTGGCTGAAATCTATGGCCCGGATCAGGAAACCCGGCATCAGTTTGCGCGTGACATGACCGAGATGTTCGAAGCCGCAGACAGTATTACCGATGTCGATAATTACCTGCAGGAGCCTTACGAAATCTGGCGCTTTGAAGTGGATCGTGACAAGGCGCTGCGTAAAGGTGTCAGCATCGATGCCATCAACATGACGCTGGAAATGGCGATGGGTGGTTTTGTGGTCGGTGACCTGAAACGTGGCTCAGTGGTCGATCCGACTTACATCGTTCTGCAGGTGCCGCTGGCGGTTCGTTCCGAGTTCTCACGTCTGGGTTCGATTCCGGTGAAAGCGCCGGATGGTTCTATGCTGCCGTTGTCTGAACTCGGTCGTTTTGTTAAAGACATCGAAGAAGAAATTATTTATCACAAAGATTTGCGTGATGTCGAGTTCGTCACCGGTGAAAATGCCGGTGAGCTGGCCGCGCCTATCTACGGTATGTTCCAGGTGGACGACATGCTGGCGGATTATGTTGCGCCTGATGGTGTCAAAGTCGATCATAGCTTCCTCAAGGGCGGCTTCTTCGGGCCACCTGCCAACAGCGATAAATCCGGTTTTGAATGGACCGGTGAGTGGACTGTGACCTACGAGACTTTCCGCGACATGGGTGGCGCTTTCATGCTGGCCATGGTGCTGATCTACATGCTGGTGGTGATCGAGTTTAAAAACTTCATTTTCCCGTCCATCATCATGGCACCCATCCCGCTGACACTGGTCGGTATTATTCCGGGTCACTGGTTCTTCGATGCAGAATTTACCGCGACCTCGATGATCGGCTGGATCGCGCTCGCCGGGATCATCGTCAGGAACTCGATACTGCTGGTGGATTTCACCAAGCATGAAGTCGAACGCGGCGTGCACGTGATCGACGCGGTTATCAATTCCTGTCAGGCACGTACCCGCCCCATCGTGATTACCGCGCTGGCGCTGGTCGGTGGTTCCAGTGTGATTCTGAGTGACCCGATTTTTGAAGGCATGGCTATTTCATTATTGTTCGGCGTGGTGGTTTCAACTGTGCTGACCCTGTTCGTGATTCCGCTGGGTTGTATCTCAGCGAAAAAAGCTTTTCCGCAGTGTGCAGAAATCTGTCCGGCCGAGCTGGAAGAAGAGGCCGCCGCTGAAGAATACAAAACACCGATGTGGATGCGTATTTACGGTGGTATCGTCGGTCTGGTTGGCTGGATCATTGTTATCGTGCAGATGGTGTATAACCTGATGCGCATGTTGATCGGCATGGTTATGCCAAAATCCGATCCGCCGGAACCACCACCGGCTGCACCTTCAACCCCGCCTGCGACACCGCCACCTGCGGCGCCAGCGCCAACGACGCCGGTATCGCCCGCGCCGGCGGCTGATGCCGGTACGGAAAAAACCGCAGCAAAACCTGCGGCAAAAGCGAAGGTCGAAACGAAGGCTGAGACAAAGCCTGTAACGAAGTCAGAAGCAAAGGCCGAGGTAAAAGCTGAAGCTGTGGTTGAAGCAAAGGCAGAAGCACCTGCTGAAGAGCCGGCTGAAAGCAAACCGGCGGCCGTGAAGAAAGCGCCTGCGGCGAAAAAATCAACGGTAACAAAAAAAGCCGCACCTAAAAAGAAAGTGGCTGCCAAGAAAAAAGCAGCGCTTAAAAAGGTTGCGGTGAAAAAAGCGCCGTCTAAAAAATCCCCGCCGGGTGGACGTCGAGGCATTCGGCTGAAGGATGATACTTGAGTTATACAGGAGTCAGTGATGTTTTTATTTGTCTCGAACATACGCTTTAAACAAACAGGCTTCAAACGAACCTTGCTGTCGGCAGCGTTGCTGATGTTGCCTCTGAGCGTGCAGGCGGAGTCTTCCGCGCAAGCGCCGGAACAGCCACTTGAGCCGTCACTTGAACAGTCGCTTAATGATGCATCGTCACAGCCGGTTCAGAAAGCTGATGGCAAAACACAGAATCATTCTTTTCCGCACTGGCCGCATCATATGCAGAGCAGCAAAAGCATTATTCCGCCGCCACCGCCGGGACCTTATAAATCATCCGCGCTCAATGATTATTCTGTGAGCGTGCCGCTTCATGTGCCGGCACCCGCTCATCGTAATGCTCAGCCGGCTGCTCGCCCGCAGGCCGTGCATCATGATACGGCATCCGCACCGATGGATATGTTCAGTCCGGATATCCCGTGGCCGACAAATTTAAGACCGTCGCAGAAGATGCCGGAGCACCGTGTGTTAAACAGTGGGCCGCATTATGCTGCGCCGCAGGCTATGACCGCTCGGCCATATCCGTCAGCGCCGTACCGTCCATCGCTGAAACAGCGATATGGTGCTTATAATTACGGCCGGCAACCGGGTTTTTATCCGACTGCGCCGGCTGTGAACGGCATGGGTATGGACAGTTCTCGCTGGATGCCTTCCATGGGTGTGGCGCCGCCGGGGCCGTATAACAGCCGTGGTAATTATGATCGCTGGAATTATGCACCGAATTTTTCGCCAAATTACGGGTAGAACTATGGACCGAGCTACGGGCCGCGCTATAACCGACCGGTGACTGGCAGCAATGGTATGAAATCAACTAACCGCCCTTATCGTTAATCTGGTAAGCCTGGGTATCCTGCGCAGTATTGCTGGTCTTCGTTTGTTTTTTAATTGAATGACATTCGGTCAGGGGATTTACTGTTGGTATCTTATGAGTCATTTTAAGGTATGCATAAATGCAACATCGTACGATCAACAATAAATTTTCAGTGAGCCTGCTGTTTAGCCTGCTGGCAACACTGGCAATTTCTGCTGAGGCGGGAAATTCAGGCAATCCCTGGGCTTTGCCGCCGGCGCCTGAAAAAGCGCCGAACTTTCAGCATGCGCCAAACTATGGTCAGCAGCGCTATCAGGATGATCAGACCAATATTCAGTACCCCGGCTACCGCTTTGTGACCCCCGAAATTCTTAACTCGTTAAAGCAGCAGCAGATGCAGACACAACAGGTGCCGGGAAATTATCCTTATCGCCAATACCGCCGCCAGCCCGCGCAGCCGCAGCAGCTCATGTCCGAGCCACCGGTGCAGGAATATTACGGTCTGCCGCCGGCGTCAATGGGTTTTTCCAATCCGCTTTATGATACACCCGCCGTTTCCCCCTGGGGCAGTGGCCCGGATGTGATCTACCGTGGTGAGTCGTTTCCCTGGGTTCCCGATGCGGCAATCGGTGGCATTCCGCCGATGAATGTTTCACCATTTATCGATAATAATAATGAGCAGAACGCTGTCGAATCGGGCAACACTCAGAATCCGGTCAACGTATTTAATCCATTTACTTTTGGACCAAACGGAAACCTGTAATTGAAATAGATTCCGTTAATTAACAGGCGTATAGTGTGCAGTTAACCACTGAAAAGTTGATAACTTCACAAAATTCAGGTGTTGGGTAGCTCCCTCGATTCAATGCCACATCTTAACGAGGGTAGTAGAAGAGGTGTTACTATGAAATCAGTGATCAAATTAGTCGTTATATCTTCAGCGTTAACTTTTGGTTTAGCATCCATGTCAGCGAATGCTGGTTGGGGCGGACCGTGGGATAACAATAACAGTGGCTGGGGCAATAATAACAGCAACTGGAATAACGACTGGAACAACAACGGTTATGGTGCCGGTGATGGTTCCGGTGACGGTTCCGGCGACTTCGACGGTAGCTTTAATATGAGTATGCAGGGCAAAGGCCGCGGCAACGCACGTGGTAACAACTCATATTACGGCAACAACGACTGGAATAACCGCAATGGCTGGAATAACGGCTGGAACAACGGTTATTACGGCGGCAACCAGGGTTACGGTCGTCCATATTATGGCCCGGCCCCCGGTCAGCAGCAGTACTATGGTCGTCCATACGGCCCTGGCCCTTACGGTCAACCACCACAGGCTGCACCTGCACCACAGGCCGCACCTGCACAATAAGCAATACCCGAGGGCGGTGCCTGTGATGGCGCCGCCTTTTCTGTTTAATTTATTATGAAAGATTTGCGATTTTTATTTTTACTGTTATTTTCAGGTTTTGTTTCGGCATATACGATGACGCTACAGGCGGCATCTTTTACTGCCGATGCGGTACAGATTCGCGGTGAGAATGTCAGCCACGCCAAAATGTTCTGGTTAGATGGCAACGTGCGTTTTGAATACACCGAAGACGGTGTACCGATGGCGCAGATTTTTGATAATAAAAACAATAAAATAATCTGGTTAGATACCGAGAATAAATATTTTCTGGAACGCGAGATGCCGGAAAATGAAAAAGTCATTGCCAGCAAAAAAAGCAAGAAAAATACCGACCCCTGCAAGCAGTTTGTTGGCGCCGAATGCGTGTTTCTCAAGAAAACAAAAATCAACGGTCGCGCTGCTGAAAAGTGGCTGATCACGCTCAATAACAACGGCAACGATTTTCACATCTTTCAGTGGATCGATACCGAGTACAAAAACATCCTGCGTCAGGAAAACTCTGACGGCAGCGGTTTAAGTGTCGAAGTCAAAGACGGTCAGGAAATGAACAACCGCAAGGTCAGAAAGCTGACCATGATCGCTTTCAGTGCGTCCGGTGAGCAACAGCAGGGCGTGCAATGGTATGACAATGAGCTGGATATCGTGGTCAAACAGCAATATGAAGACAATGTTATCGACGAATTACGAAACATTTCCGTCGGCAAGGTAAGTAAAAAGCTGTTTACCATTCCCAAAGGTTATACGCCGTTTGAAGCGCCGGTAAAGGCTGAGGAAAAAGTTGAAATGGCGGATGCGGCGGCGAAAGAATAAAGGGTGTTTTACTTCACCTAA
>JAJRTD010000289.1 GCA_024278435.1 Gammaproteobacteria bacterium
GAAACCCGGCTTAATCTCACCCTGAAAGGAGTGCTTGCCGCAAGCCCGATGGATCGTGCCAGTGCGATTATTGCGCAGGGTAAAAACGGCAAAGAAGATATCTATGGTGTGGGTGATAAAATGCCCGGTGGTGTCCTGATCAGGGAAATATACCCGGAGTACGTGATACTGGAGCGTAACGGCCAGCTGGAAACACTGAAGTTGCCCAAGCAGAGCGGTTCAGCCAAATTAATCCGGTCACATTATTCTTCGACCCGGTTGTCTGCCGGTGACTCACCGGGAGCCGCTTTAAAACAGATACGCAGCAATATATTAAGAAACCCGACCTCTTTCGGTGAATATGCATTACCGGTAGTGGTGAAGGAAAAAGGTAAACAGATCGGTTATCGCCTGCAGCCGCAAAGCAAGGGTGAACTGCTGTCCCAGCTGGGGCTGCAAAAAAATGATGTGATTACCGAAATCAACGGCATCCGGCTGGATAAACCGCAAAACGGGATCAGCGCACTGCGTAAACTCAGTACAGCAACAAATCTAACGATAATGGTTAAGCGCAATGGCGCAGAAGTACCGCTCAATATATCGTTACAATAGCTTAACTATCAGGAACCTTCATGACCCTTGTTCAATTAATTACACAGTCATCACATAGGACATACTTGCCGGGGCATGTCCGGCAATGGCTGTTGTCCATGTTCCTGTGTCTGTTTGTTACTGGCCAGGTTATTGCTGCCGATGAAATAACGCTTAACCTGAAAGATGCGGATATCCGCGCCTTAATCAGTACCGTTTCCAAGTTTACCGGCAAGAATTTTATTATTGACCCGCGGGTAAAAGCCAAGGTTACGGTGATCTCGGCCAATACCCTGACTCCGGAAGCAGTCTACGAAGTATTTCTTTCTGTATTGCAGGTGCATGGTTATGCCGCAGTGCCAACCGGCGCAGTGATAAAAATCGTACCGGAGGTGAATGCCAAGCAGGGACCATTACCCCTGGGCGGGTCAAAAGATCATTTTCCGGATGATGAGCTGATTACCAAGATTATCCGCCTTGACCACGTGCCCGCTTCGCAGCTAGTTCCCATCCTGCGTCCACTGGTTCCGCAGCAGGGACACCTGGCTGCCTACAACCCGACAAACACGCTGATTATTACCGACCATGCCGGTAATATTTCACGGCTGATGAAAATCATTGCCGGTGTCGACCGACCCGACAGCGACGAAATGGAAATTATTCCATTAAAACATGCATCCGCATCTGAACTGGTGCGGATATTAAATTCACTCAATGCCGGTGGCAGCGTGAAAGATGCGTCCAAGAAAGTCAGGCTGGCGGCCGATGATCGCACCAACAGTATCCTTGTGACCGGTGACCGTACCTCCCGCCTGAAAATACGGGCAACCATCAGTTACCTTGATACCCCGCTGGAAGATGGCGGCGGCAATACCCATGTTATCTACCTGAAATATGCCAAGGCGGAAAACCTGGCAAAAATATTAACCGGATTGAAAGACAAGAGCGCCAAAGGCAGATCAGTGGTGAAAGGCAAGGCCGTACCGGTCAGAACCACGACAGGCAGTGTGATCAGCCAGAATGCGATTATCCAGGCCGATGAAGAAACCAATGCGCTGATTATTACCGCCGACCCGAATACCATTAAAAACCTGAAGGCAGTGATTCGGCAGCTGGATATTCGCCGGGCACAGGTTCTGATTGAAGCGATTATTGCCGAGATTACCACCAACAACAGTAAAGAGCTGGGCGTTGGTCTGGCGGTTGATGGTTCGCAGCGTGACAGTGGCGCCCTGCCGGTAGGCTTGAGTAATCTGGCCGGTATCGGTGACCTGTTGCTGTCAGCAGGAACCGGCACACCGCCGACATCGGTGCCAAGCGGTCTGTCACTCGGCATCGGTGGTACCAACAGTTCCGGTGTTCGCTATGGTGCTCTGCTACGTGCCCTGCAAAGTGACCAGAACACCAATATCCTGTCGACGCCGAATATCGTTACCCTGGATAATGAGGAAGCCGAGCTGATCGTCGGCCAGAATATTCCGTTTATTACCGGCAGTTTTACCAATGCCGGCAGTACCAATCCCAATAATCCATTCCAGACCATTGAGCGTCAGGATGTTGGTCTGGTTCTGAAAGTGACACCGCAGATTAATGAAGGTGATACCGTCAAGCTGGTACTGGAGCAGGAAACATCCAGCGTCATTCCGGCTTCCCTGGAGCAGGGCCTTGCCGGTCTTTCAACCAGGAAACGTTCGATTAAAACCAGTGTGCTGGTCGATGATGGCGGTATTTTGATCCTGGGCGGCTTGATTGCCGAGGAAGTTACCGATACAGAAACCAAGGTACCGTTGCTGGGTGATATTCCGATAATCGGCTTTTTATTCCGTTCAGAAAACACCACCAAGAGCAAGGCCAACCTGATGGTGTTTCTGCGCCCCAGTATCTTGCGTGACCACAAAGATGCAGCGTTTGTTACCAGTGAAAAGTATAACTACCTGCGGGGTATCGAAAGTGGTGCCTATAACAGGGAAGATGGCAGCTTCGGTTTACTGGATGAGTCAGCGCCGAGACTGCCGCCGATGGAGGATCTGGACCGTTCGAAACAGACAACTGAAAAATCAAAGGTTGAGTTAGACACCAATACCAATGAGGATGATGACTGGGATGATGAAGATGACGACTTCATCTGATGTTATCGAAGCGGTTAGCGATAAAACGGTAAGCGCAGCTGAAAATGTTATTCCGCCGCCGGAGGCTGAACCAGCGGCACCGATAACCGCCACCATTTTGCCGTACACGTTTGCCAAGCGGCACGGGATTTTAATCGGGCAGATTACGGACGACAACCTTGACCTGCTGCACTGCACTGCGCCGGACCCGGTCATTCTTGCAGAGGTCGCCCGCATCAGCCATCGCAAAATCACCCTGACGCCGATTACTGAAGACCAGTTTGCCGCCCTGCTGGCACAGACCTATGAGCAGGGCAGTGACCAGGCCATGGCAATGATGGAAGGCGTCGGTGACGAACTGGACCTGGATGAGCTGGCTGAAACCCTGGAGCCGGAAGATTTAATGGAAGCGGATGATGATGCACCGATCATCCGTTTAATCAATGCATTGCTGAGTGAAGCCATCAAGATTAATGCATCAGATGTGCATATCGAACCTTTTGAAAACCGCATGCGGGTGCGTTTCCGGGTGGACGGTATGTTGCGTGAGATCCTGAAACCGCCGGGCAATATTGCGCCGCTGGTGATCTCCCGAATCAAGGTCATGGCAAAACTGGATATTGCGGAAAAGCGTCTGCCCCAGGACGGGCGTATTTCCCTGCGCGTCGCCGGTCGTGCCGTAGATGTTCGTGTATCAACCCTGCCATCCGGCCATGGCGAGCGCGTGGTCATGCGTTTGCTGGATAAACAGGCCGGGCGTCTTGATCTCGAGCAGCTTGGCATGTCCAAAAGTGTCCATGATACTTTTTATGAACTGCTGCACAAACCGCACGGTATCATACTGGTGACCGGCCCCACCGGTTCCGGTAAAACCACGACGCTGTATGCCGGGCTGAGTGTACTGAATGTTAACTCGCGCAATATACTGACGGTTGAAGATCCCATCGAGTATTATATTGACGGCATCGGCCAGACCCAGGTCAATGCCAAGGTAGATATGACCTTTGCCCGCGGCCTGCGTTCTATCCTGCGCCAGGATCCGGACGTGGTAATGATCGGTGAGATCCGTGACCTGGAAACGGCATCGATTGCGGTGCAGGCCAGTTTGACCGGTCACCTGGTATTATCAACCCTGCATACCAACAGCGCGATTGGCGCGGTAAGCCGGTTACGGGATATGGGTGTCGAGCCGTTTCTGCTGGCTTCCAGTCTAATCGGCCTGATGGCTCAGCGGCTGGTGCGCAACCTCTGTCCACACTGTAAAAAACCGCATGAAATTACCGAGAAAGAACGTGAATGGCTGGGAATGGATACAGAAGACCGAACGGTTATTTACAGTGCCGTCGGTTGCAACGAATGTAATCACCTGGGCTATATTGGTCGCAGCGGGCTGTACGAATTTATTCCTGTCGACCATCATTTGCAGGGCATGATTCATGAAGGCGAAGGCGAGCAGGCAATGGAAGATTATGCTCGCACCATATCACCGAGCCTGACCCAGGACGGAAAACGCATGATTCTGAAAGGCAGAACCTCGCTGGAAGAAGTGTTACGTGTCAGCAGGGACGACTAGCGTGCGTAGCACGCAGTGAAAAATGAAAAATATTCAAAAACAAACCGTTAATTTTCAGGCCACTGTGTTTTTCACGCTTTTCATTTTTCATTTTTCACTTTTCACTTTTCATTGTTTTTAACCCGTGGCCGCATTCGACTACATTGCGCTGGACGCAAAAGGCAGGGAACGCAAGGGTGTTGTCGAGGGTGACACCGCGCGCCAGGTCAGGCAGATGTTGCGTGACAAAGGGCTGATGCCGCTTGAAATCACCGAGAGTAATAAAAAAGCACACGGTAAACACAGTAGCGGGAAAAGCAGCAGCCCGAAAACACCGCAGTTTTTACAGCGCAGCATCAGCGCCACCGAGCTGGCGCTGTTAACCCGGCAGCTGGCCACCCTGATCCAGGCGGCACTGCCGCTGGATGAGACACTGGCGGCGGTGGCTAACCAAACCGATAAACCGCGAATCAAAAGCATGCTTTATGCTATTCGCTCCCGGGTGCTTGAAGGTCATTCGCTAGCTATGGGTCTTGCGGATTACCCGAAGGTATTTCCGGCACTGTACCGCGCCACGGTGGATGCAGGTGAGCAGTCGGGCCATCTTGATACCGTTCTGGAACGGCTGGCCGATTACACCGAGAGCCGCCAGGAAATCCAGGGCAAGGTCCGGCAGGCGATGATCTACCCGGCCTTCCTGTCATTGTTTGCGATCGCCATCGTGGTGTTTATGATGACCAGCATAGTGCCGCAGGTGGTTTCGGTTTTTGAGGATACCGGGCAGCAGCTGCCGGGGCTTACCCTGTCGTTAATCGCTATCAGTGAGTTCGTGGTGGATTACGGCATGTTTATGCTGGTACTGATTATTGCCGCCATCGTTGGTTTCCGTTTTTTACTGATGCGTCCCGCCTTTGTTATGACATACCATTTGTTCCTGTTGCGTGTGCCCTTGATTCAGCGCCTGGTTCGCGGACTGAATGCGGGGCTGTTTACCCGAACCTTCAGTATTCTCACCGGCAGCGGGGTAACAGTGCTGGAAGCCATGAAAATCTCAGCGAAGGTGGTGGCAAATAAGCCGATGCGCGAAGCCATTCTGCAGGCAGCCGACCGGGTGCGTGAGGGCAGTACGATTAAAAATGCACTGGAACAAAGCAAACTGTTCCCGCCGATGACCCTGCAGCTGATTGCCAGTGGTGAA
>JAJRTD010000024.1 GCA_024278435.1 Gammaproteobacteria bacterium
CAACGACAGCCTGCTTTTCCAGCATACGCCGTGCATTTTCCGCGGTCGGCATGGCCCACCAGGCACGCGCGGCCAGTTCATCGGTCAGGCCGGCGGCATGTACCGCGGCCACCACCGCCTCCGGCTCGCCGAGCAGCAACAACTGCGCCAGGCTTTCATCACGCGCCTGCCCCATGCGGGTCCAGCGTTTCAAATAAACCGGGTAGCCGCCCGGCGATCCCATGACATGGGTGCTGAACAGGGCTTTTACCTCCTTGATATAGGCTTCGTCCTTGCCCACCGGGTTTAACGGCACCCTGGCCTCACCTTTAGCCGTCAGGGCAAAAACAATCATCTTCGATTCGTCGATGCGCACCGCGTAAAGTTCCTGTGCAAGCAGGACGTTAAGCCGTAAATTATCTTCTGCTGAAAGTGCCATATAAGTTAACTGCTCTCAATTCCAAAAACTGCTTTTCCGCAAATGAACGCGAATAAACGCAAATAAAATAATTTTCCCACCGGTTAACGCAGATAAATATAGATACGACATATGACTTGTCATCCTGCACTTGAACAAGATTCAATGCCACACAAAAACCAGCTGATTCCAGGGCACAGGATCCTTCGACTACACTGCGTTACGCTCAGGATGACAAGCCGCTTTGTATCAGCCTTAATCTATTGCTCTAAAAATTTGCGTTTATTCGCGTTCATTTGCGGAAAAAATAAATTCAGTTCAACTGCACCCGGACCCCGAACGGCACCTTGGCCTTGCCTTTTACCAGCCAGGTGACCGGGTAGTTGGGCTCGACTTCCGGGAAAACGCCCTCGGCATCGGTAAAATACACCACCAGGTCCGGCGCCCTGTCCTGCTCGTCCACCCATTCGAATACCGGTTTAAAACTGGTGCCGCCGCCACCGCGAATCTCGACGTCAAACTGGAAGGCATCCCAGGCTTCGAAATGCCAGGGGCAGCCGTAATTCAGTTTTGAGTCACAGGTCAACAGGGTGACACTGGCACGCACCTGGCTTTTAATGGCATCGATCTCGGAAATAAACTCCTGTATTTCCTCCTGGTCAATGGAGCCACTGGTATCCACCGCTACTACAATGCTGGTTTCGTGGCTGCGCATGCTGGGATATACCGCCGGGTCACCACGGCGCGACGAGGGTCGGGTATAACTGTAATCTTCACGCGCGGTAGCACTCATGTATCGCGCCAGCAGCATGCGCCACGGCAGTTTGGGCTGCAGCAGGTGGTCGACCATGCGTGCCATCTCGCCTTCCAGTTTACCGGACTGCAGGGCCTGCTGTGCAGCACCGGCCAGCCGCTGCTCCCACTGCAGGCTTAATTCATCCTCTTCCTGTGGTGACATGCCGGTGGGCTGCTGTGCCAGGCCACCCTGCCCGGCATCGTCCTGGTCTTTATCCTGCTCACCATCGCCTTCACTCTGCTCGTCGTTTTCCTTTTCTTTTTTATTGCCGCCGCCACTGTTGTCCTGGCGTGACTGCTCATCGTCATTATCGGTATCATCCGATTTCTTCTGGTCTTCCAGATCACGCTCACCGTCATTGTCATTGTCTTCAAGACAGGGGTAGATCTCTTCAGCCGTCATGCCTTCATATTCACGAAGGTGCTGAGCATCGGGCGTGGGCTTCAAACCATCATTGATCAGCAACGGATTTACCGCGTAGTCACAGGCCAGGTCCCAGCGGTGTTTTACCCGGTGACCGCGGCGGTGAAAATGCGACAGTGCACAGTGCAGCGCTTCATGCGACAACGCAAACTGGGTCTGCTCGGCATCCAGGGCGTCGATGTAATCGGGATTGTAATAAAAAGATTTACCGTCACTGAAAGTAGTCTCACACCACTTCGGATCACCCGGCACCATCGGCAGGCGTAAGACCAGCGCCCCCAGAAAAGGTTTATCCAGAATCAGCCGGGTTCTGGCAGCAGCGAGCTTTTGTTCTACATCAGGATAGTCGTTCATACAAACTTCAACAAAACAGAAAAGATGAAAAACTATTTTCTTCCGCAAATGAACGCAAACGAACGCAAATAAAAACTATTTTTTGCTTTTCAAATTCGCGTTCATTTGCGTTCATTTGCGGAAAATATTCTTGTTGCTAGTACAGCATTAAATCAGCAATTTTGTCTGCCCAGCTGGCAAACTCGGGCACGGCGAAAATATCCTGGCCGATGGCCCGGTGCATATCGGACACCATCATCACACCCATTTCACGCTGCGGGAAACGGTTGGCGTAACTCAGGATATTACCGTGCACTTTCATCGCATCATCCGTGTCCTTGGCACGAATGGCACGGCCGACCAGTGCGGTGGCAACCGCGTACTGCAGGTCGATCTCTTTTGGCGTTTCCACTTCTTCGCCGTTGATAATGGCATCGAGGTCAGGCATCTGGTCGAGGCTGGCAATAAAGGCAGCCAGTTCAATACCGGCTGCCTTGCCCACGCAGGCCTGCAGGGCGCCGGAAAACAGCTCGGGATGGTCTTCAAATTTATGCAGCGCACGGTGGGCGAATTCCCATGATCGCGGCGACGGGAAGGCCACCGGGTTCTGCGAGGCATCGAATTCAAACAGCAGGTCCTGGCGGAAACGTAAAAACGCAATCACCCGCTCATCAATGCCGTTGGCATAGGCCCAGGAAACCCAGTCATCAAGGTTGATATCCACCTCGTAGTGAGAAAAGCGGTTGGCCAGCGGCGCCGGCATGCTGTAGGTAACCCCGCGATCACCCTGGCGGTTACCGGCGGCAATAATCGCCCAGCCATCAGGCACTTCATATTCGCCGAGTTTACGGTCGAGAATCAATTGGTAGGCGGCAGCCGAAACACTGGGCGGCGCAGACGTGATTTCATCGAGGAACAGGATACCGTTTTCACCGTGACGCTCGGCATCCGGTAGCATGGCAGGCACCGCCCACTCCACCGAATGGCCTTGCTTGAACGGAATACCGCGCAGGTCACTGGGCTCCATCTGCGACAGGCGAACATCAATCAGCGGCGTATTCTGGTTTTCGGCTACCTGGGCCACCATCTGCGACTTACCCACGCCCGGCGGCCCCCACAACATCACCGGCGTATGATGCCCTGACCGGGTGGAAATGAATTCTTTTTCAATAACAGTTAATAAGTGGGCTGGGCGCATAGCTAATCAGTGGAAACTTCAGAGTCCGGAAAAATCAAAAGGGGAATCTTAGCAGCTTTTGTGACGCTTTAAACCTACTGTAGCCGGGTGTACTCTCTGCCTGCCCGCCTGTACAGGAATCATGGCATAAGGCTGATTACGGCTTGTCGTTCAGGTCTTAAACCTGTTATCTTGCGCGTAATTGAAGAAAAACACAGCCGGAACATATGGAATACATCGACAAGCTCATACCGCTGGTACAGCACTGGTTCGACAAGCTCACGACCATTGAAAGCCTGATCCAGATTGTCACGGTCGTCTTTTGCGGCGCGCTGGCCGCCCTTACCCACCAGCGCTGGCAGTCGTTTATCACCCGGCTGCTGGGTGACCTGGAAAAACGCACCTTCTTCCGGCTGATACTCAACGCCTCCAACCGCATTGCCTTCCCCATGAGCATGCTGCTTTACCTGCTGGCGATGCGCTTCGTCATCGAGCAGTTCGGCGTCAACACGGCGGTACTCGACATACTGACACCGCTGTTGCTGTCACTGGCGCTGATCAAGCTGCTTATCTATGTGCTGAGAACCGGCTTTACACCCAGCCCGGCAGTGCGCGCCTGGGAAGGTTTTATCAGCCTGACCATATGGGTCATGGTCGCCCTGCACCTGGTCGGCTGGCTGGATGATGTTATCCAGGCGATGGACAACCTGGCGATTAATTTCGGTGAAACCCATATTTCCCTGCTGTCGATTATCGAGTTTTTCACCGCCATCATCTTTTTCGTGGTGCTGGCAAACTGGCTGACCCGGCTGGTGGAAGCGCAGGCGCGGCGCTCGCAGGTGCTCAACCCCAGCATGCAGGTGATGCTCACCAAGATCAGCAAGTTCTCCCTCTATGGCCTGGCCTTTATTTTCGCCCTGAAAGCGGTGGGCATCGACCTGACCGCCTTCGCGGTGTTCTCGGGTGCTATCGGTGTCGGTATCGGTTTCGGCCTGCAGAAGGTGTTCAGCAACTTTATCAGCGGCTTTATCCTGCTGTTCGACCGCTCGATCCGCCCCGGTGACGTCATCAGTATCGGCAACCGCTTCGGCTGGGTGCAGAGCCTGCACGCGCGCTATGTAGTGGTAAAAGACCGTGACGGTGTAGAAACCCTTATCCCCAACGAGAACATGATCACCTCGGAGGTGACCAACTGGAGTTATTCCGACCGCGCCGTACGCCGGCGCATACCGGTACAGATCAGTTACCACGATGATCCCGAACAGGCCATGGATCTGCTGCTGGAAGCGGCAAAGGACAAGCCACGCGTGCTCAGCGAGCCTGCGCCTGCCGCCCGCCTGATCGGCTTTGGCGACAACGGCATCGATCTGGAACTACGGGTGTGGATCAACGACCCCGAACAGGGCATTGCCAATGTGGTGTCCGATGTGAATCTTGCCATCTGGAAAAGCTTCAAGGAAAACCGGATCACCATTCCCTTCCCGCAGCGCGATGTGCGTATTATTGAGGAAGCGGCGACATAGCCCGGGTATCGGCACCCTCTGGCTTGCGGGTCTGCGATATACAGCTTCGCGATATATACCTCAAATGTAGCAGCTCAGGCTTGATCTGACCGATTGATATGCTGATTCTGATATATTCTGACAGTTGTCAATGGCTCAAACTTTCGAAATCAAGCCAAAGCGGGCAAAAACATAAAACTCTGTGTCCTCTGTGGCAAATCAGTTTTAGCTTTTTCTTCAATGCCGGCAAGCGGATTAAATCATATCCTCAAAGCCGGCTTTGGTGTACAGCTCTCTGGCCTTCTCCAGATCCTGCTCCACGCCATTGCCTTCCTGATACATCATCGCCAGTGTGGTCAGTGAACCGACCAGCCCCTGCTCACCGGCTTTGCTGAACCACTCGATGGCCTGTGCCGCATCTTTTTCCACACACTCGCCTTCCATATACATAAAACCCAGGCCATGCTGGGCAATGGCATG
>JAJRTD010000290.1 GCA_024278435.1 Gammaproteobacteria bacterium
ACCGTACTGTTCGGCAGGCTGTCCAGGTAACGGCGTAAAGCGTGCACAGGATGCAGGTAGTTATCAGGCGCAACCTGCTTCACTTTTGGTCCGGTGATAATACCAACTTTATTCACAGGATCAGCAAGCGTGATTTCACTGCTGTAGTCATCCGGATCAGCCAGCTGGAAGAACTTGTGGTTTGCACCACCACCGGTACGGCAGACCTCATCCAGCGGGTTGCCGTGGCCGTAGCAGGAAGCAAAGACATAGCGCTTGCCAGGATCCAGCGGCTGACCACCAATTGTGGTTTCAACAACGCGACCGCTTGAACTGCTGAACGGACGGTTTTTCAGGTCGATTTTCTGTTCCATATTGGCCAGGCCAACATACCAGCCGCCGCGTTGCATAAAGGCATTACGGTCGAATACAGCGCCGAGGATGGTATTCAGGCTGCCTTCAATAGAAGCGCCGGAGAAATCAGCAATATTAACTGCCGGTGCAATCGGGAACCAGGTATACAGGTCACGCAGGGTGATGGCACTGTTTGGCAGCACTGCATTACCGAAACGGAAACCGTTGGCCATGGAGATATCAACACCGTTTTCCCAGCCGGGAACATTTCTCACGTCAGCAACGCTGTCTGTAACGCTAAGGATAGCGTCGGCAAGGAAGTTGTTTAAGGTGTCTTCCAGTACGTGGTGGCGCAGTAACAGGGTGTCGCTGTAACCAACAACCGTATCAAGATCATCAACCAGCTGCAGGCCGGCTGTCGGACCGAAACCGCCAGGACGGAAAGAGTGACGGATCACCTCACCGTCTTCACCGGCAACAAAGTCTTCTTCCATGGCAGCAACCAGCTGCAGCATGGCAGGATCTTCGGCCACTGACTCATCAACCGGAATCGCTTCCCAGTCAAAACCGGTAACGCGACCGCCACGCACATTCAGGTCAAGACGACCAACATACATGTCACGGTTGGTCTCAACCACAATGGCACCGCCTTTACGCAGCAGCTTGCGGGCTTTATGGCTAAGACGTGCACCCGGTGTAGTTCTGATCACATCGTCATCATGTACAACCAGAGCACCCAGGGTCACTTCGTGGGTATGGGCAGAATACATTACATCGATGTCTTCGAACGCCTGTGCGATCTTGATGTTCTGTGGCAGACCCAGTTCAGACTGGACAACGATTAACTCGGCGCCAAGGCCTTTGACTTTCGCCAGAATACCCGGCAGTTCCTGTACACCCTGGGTGAAACGGAAACCGATATTAAAGGCATCGGCCTGCTGTGGAACAATCGAGGCAGTAATACCGATAACGGCAATTTTCACGCCATTACGCTCCAGCATTTTAAACGGTGGTAATACCGGTTTACCCTGTGCCTGGGGCGGCAGTGGTGCCGCATTATAAAGATTGATGGCAACAGTCGGGAAGTTAGCCTTGATCACGCCTGCACCGGCAGGTGTGGGAAAAGGTGCAGTTGCGGTGATTTCATCACAGGTGTAGCCACTGGCTGCATCGGTTAAACCGGCGATGACAGGAACATCGTCACAACCGATGTAACTGGTCATGGTGCGAAGGTTACCGGGGATGGTCGGTTTGGGTCCGAAAGTGGTAAAGCGGTTGCGGAAGACTGCGCCGCCATAGCCGAAGTCCCAGTTGCCGGGTGTGTATACATCAATACCAAAAGCATTCATTGGTACCATCATGGCATCACCCAGGGTGAACATGGCTTCGGCGCTGCCGTGGGTCAGGTCACCGGTAGAAAGCAGTACCGCTTCAGGATTATCACTACGAATTTCATCAACCACGGTTTTCAGCCGTGCCAGGCCGCCTGCACTGGCAGACTCATATTCGGTACCGTCGGGGTTTTTCATAATGGCCGCATGGGGAACCAGCGTGCCGTGAAGGTCGCCCATTTCAATCAGGGTAACCATGTTTTTATCGCTGGCAAATGCAGCTGAACCGCTGCTGGCAAATACCACTGCCGCCGCTAAAAGTGTCTTACAGCCTGTATACGGCCGTTTGTTATGTTTCATTTCATCCTCCACGTTTGTATTTCATTTTTTCAGCCGGCTACTTGCCAGCATCATCAAAGCGTTATTGATGGAAACACAGCCTAAAGTCGCACCGCTTGCGGGGATATAGGGAAATTCCTTATTAATGCTGAGATAAAAACCTATTAGAAATTAATGATTTACTACAATACAGTAGGATCTTCAAAAACCATGCCACAAAGTGATGATGAAAAACCATTCCAGAGTATATTTTCATTTTTATGATGCGCGTCAAATTTTTAACAAAAGCTGTCAAATATTCAACGCAAAGTGAAAATTCCAAAATATCCCTGCTACGCTTTATTTATGGAACCTCTGATCAATGTCATTCAGAGCGTTAGCGATATGTACAGGATGTACAGTAGTAGGGTAATGCATGGAGCAATTACCGAAGAATCTTTTATTCCGTAAGTTATTGATAGCGCAGTGGCCTAAGATCCTTCGACTGCGCTCAGGATGACAAATCCTGAATTAATCAGAGGTTCCTTATTATTTACTTAAATCCGGAGCAGAATAATGGCGCATATTAAATGGACCGATGAACTGAATACGGGCATTCAGGTTATCGACAGTCAACACCAGCGCATCGTCGATTACATCAACAGTCTTGACGATATCAGTGACAGCCACGACAGGGAAGAGGTGGAAAGAATTCTGGGGCAACTGGTCGACTACACCCTCTCACATTTCGCCTTTGAAGAAAGCCTGATGGAAGATGCCGGTTATTCTTTTATTAACGGCCATAAAAAAGTCCATGAACTGTTTGTGAAGCGCGTTGGTGATTTCCAGCAGCGTTTTAAAATGGGCGAGGACATTACTGACGAGTTGTTAAGGGTACTTAAATCCTGGTTGCTCAACCATATTCGAAGCGACGATAACGATTATGTTGAAATCGTAAGTTCCCGCATGAACAATATTAATGCGACCAAGGAAAAGGGCTGGCTTTCACGCTCAGTCAAAAAATTCTTTGGGTAATCTTTGGTTAACATGCATAAACAATTTATCATGCCATACTCAATAAATGTCATTATCATGTACCAGGAGTGCGACCATGCCCTACATAGTATGGAGTGATGAATTCTCTACCGGCATTAATGTAATTGATAGCCAGCATAAACGCATTATTCATTACATTAACCAGCTGACCGATGCGCAGCAACTTGATGAACCGCAGATAATCGGTGACGTGCTGCTTGACCTGGTTGATTACACCCTGTCACATTTCGCCTTTGAGGAGTCGCTGATGGATGATGCCGGCTACAATGCCGCGTCCATACACAAGCAGACCCATGACGCTTTTCGCGACAAGATCCAGGCTTATCAGCAACGCTATAAAGACGGCGAAGATGTAAGCGATGAGCTATTCCAGCTGCTGAATATCTGGCTGATCAATCATATCGCTGAAGACGATAACAGTTACGCCCCGGTAGTCAGGGAAAACATCCCCGGCATTAATACATCGGACAAGCAGGGCTGGTTAAAAAACAAGGTTCAGAAGTTTTTTAACTAAAAAAACGAAACATGAATAATTCACCACAGAGATACGGAGAGCACAGAGAAAAAATCTGTATTGTTAACGGCGCCGCAAGCACCGTTAACAATAGATAGAACTCTGTGCTCTCCGTGTCTCTGTGGTGAAATGCTTTTTACTTTAAAAATCCGAAAAGACAATCATCCTATGCCGCCAGCTGCAGCGCCAGTGAATCAATGATCTGCTGCCTTCTATGCATTACCGTTGTGACCACTTTCTGGTAATCCGCTCCAACAGCAGCAAACATGGCCGGCACATCAATACCCAGACCATGCAGGGTATCATCCAGAAAATCCAGCCTGGCCTCCACCGTTTCAAGGTAGGCACGGCTTTCCTCGACCGGTAACTTCGCCAGCTCGGCCTGCAGACGATTTAAACCAAAGGCAACATGGTCAAGTTCGTCCTGTAACGGGGTTTTAAGTGAATCGCGTGTTCCCGGGTCGGCCATCGGCACCACCTGCTCTACCGCCTCGCTACCCAGCGCTTCGACGCAAACATACATATCGGTTAAAAAATCCAGCCAGTTAAGCGAACGGAAATGCGCCAGGAACATATGCTGCTGCAACTCGTTAAATACCGGTGAAGTATCGGTGCCGAATTTTTCGAGCCACTGCTGCTGAATCCTGACATGGTTACTTTCGTCCCCCACCTGCTTTGCCATAAACAGGCGGCTGTCATCGTCCGGCGCATCGGCGATACGCTCTGCCACCACCCGCATAATCAGGTAATCGACCTGGGTATACATCACCAGCAAACGCCCCATAGCCACCTTGTAATCCTCATCCTTTATTGCCTGTGTCTGTTTCATTGCAAACTCTCCTCTGTGATTTATGACTGATGCCCGCTATGGTGACAACAGGCATAATCAGGGGTTCAGCAAACCCGGACTTTGACTCAATATAAATTCAACCGTTGCCGCCATGTCTTTATTGCACCCGGATATTCATGGGCATCTCTAATAAATGTCATTCAGAGCGTTAGCGATTTGTCCATGGATGCACGGTATTAGGGTAATGCAGGAGTAATTAGCGAAGAACCTTTTGCTCCGTAAGCTGTTGATGGTGAAATGGTTTAAGATCCCTCGCTAATGCTCGGGATGACAAATTAATGAATTAATCAGAGGACACCTGGATTCATTCTATCAAAAACAGATTATTGTAACTCATCTATACTCTGTTTCTAAATGCTCAGAAATATCACCGCCCGTTCCCGCAGGAATGCTGTACCCACATGCTTTATGAGGCCTGAATATGCTAAGCGAAGAAGTCATTATTTCAGATTCCCTGTTTGATGTACCGGCCGATAACTACGAGGAATTTGACCAGGAAATCAACCCTGCTTTACTGGGCAACAAGCTGGCACAGAGCAACCCGCTCAAAGGCAGCATCAGGCAGTACCAGTTCTATGGCAGCCATTATCTACTGCTGAACTTTATCGATAAGAAAAACGCGATCAGAAAAAAATATCACGTTAATCTGGCCTGGTTATCGGCCGAACCCGAACACCATAAATTAATCGTCTGGAAATGGTTAAACGCGGCACTGGCTGCGGCGACAGTATTCGGCGTATGCCTGTACCTCGGGCTAACACAGACCATGAAGCCGGAATACTGCATTATTGGCGGCACACTGTCTCTTACCGCGGCACTGGTCAGCGCCCTGATCTTTATCTACCAGCTGCGTGACGAGTATATTTTTAAAAGCTGCTTTGGCGATGCACGCCTGCTTCTGATTGAAAACCGGAAACCGGACCAGGCTTCCTTCGATGCATTTTTTATAGAACTGCAGCAACGGATTGACAGGGCACAGGCAAATATTCCGGTGGCCAGCAGGCTGGTAGGTGAATTAAAAATGTGCCGCCGGTTACGCGATGAAGGCATTATTGATGATGAAATCTATACCCTGGCCAGAACAGCCATCTTTAAACACAAGCAATATAAATCCTGAGTCGAGCCGGGTAAATGAACGAATAACCCATCTATTATATGTAACTATTTTCTGCCCCTGGCGGACAGTCAATAACTTTAAAAGCGTTTTACCGCAGAGACGCTGAGGCGCAGAGGTAGATTTTTTACATCCTTATTCACCGATAGCTAGAAATCTATCGGCAGGTAAAAAAATATAAAACGTCCCTGCTCAATATCAACCTTCAGGGTGGCGCCATGATACAGGGCATAATCAATATATCCGGGGATGGCGCTGTTTACATGGCATTCGCTAGCATGTTGCGGAGACTCAAAATCACGGTCCCGGTCATACCAGGCCAGTAACATGTTTTCGCCAAGCATTTTTTCAGCTTCCGCATTCGCCAGCTGCATGGCCTGCAAATAATCCTGCGGCGCGGGATCCGGTGACAGCTCAATAATGGTAACGCCGCTATAGTCGGGCGCCTGTGGTAAATTACATTTTGATTCGCTGCTCATGATTTGTCCTGACAATAAAAAAGCCCTGGAACCATTCACTGGCTTCAGGGCTTTATTGTGCCACTAACAGAATCGAATTACAGAAATAAAAGGTAGAACAGGCAATCAAGAGCAAGGAAGGATCCTGTACATCGGGACATAAAATGGCACAGGATCCTTCCACTTCACCACATTAAAAGCGGCAACGATTCACTGCTCTTCCTTACTATTTTTTTGACCAGCCTGTTTGGCTAGCCTGTCTTGCTTCCCTGGTTCTGCTCATGAGAGGGAAACCACAGGGGCTTGCTCATTACGCAGAATATCCATGAGAAAGCCGAATACAGCAGGCCGCCGATGGCAAACAGGTTATACACCTGCTCTGCAGCAGTGCGTTCAGCCAGGCTGCTGTACTCGCCGGTAATACTCAAACCGACCGCAATGGCGAAAACCAGCAGTCCCAGCAATATGTTAATTCTTAATAAACGACGGCGTAGCAACGCCTTATCAATAGACAGTACTTTCATATTCAGACAACCCTCAAGCGGTTCATAGATTAGTACAGCGTAATATAATTAAATATTAAACAGAGAGGGTTGATATGCATCAAAAAACCGGTAAATAACAGAAATTACCGACTCAGCCATAAAAAAAGCGGCCCACCGGGGCCGCTTTTATAAGCAATTGATTTGAATCAGGCTTTTGAGTAGATATGGGCGCCGGTATCCTTGAATTCCTTTGCTTTTTCCGCCATGCCTTTTTCCAGTGCGATCTGTACATCACCAATCCCCTGTTTGGCAGCATATTCGCGTACATCCTGAGAGATTTTCATGCTGCAGAATTTCGGCCCGCACATGGAGCAGAAATGGGCAACCTTGTGCGCTTCCTTGGGCATGGTTTCATCGTGATATTCACGCGCCCGTTCCGGATCCAGCGCCAGCCGGAACTGGTCTTCCCAGCGGAACTCGAAGCGGGCTTTTGACATGGCGTTGTCACGGATCTGGGCACCGGGATGCCCCTTGGCCAGGTCGGCCGCATGGGCGGAAATCTTGTAGGTGATAATGCCGATGCGCAC
>JAJRTD010000291.1 GCA_024278435.1 Gammaproteobacteria bacterium
ACCATCGCTGTCAACCTTGCTGGTATTCCCGCCATGTCCATTCCCGTCGGGTTTGTCAACGATATGCCCGTTGGTCTGCAGATCATGGGCAACTATTTTGAAGAAGCCCGCTTGCTCAATGTGGCGCACCAGTACCAGCAACAGACTGACTGGCATACCCGTCTGCCTGAGGAGTTTAAATAATGACTGCTGAATTCGGAAACTGGGAAGTCGTTATCGGCCTGGAAATCCATGCCCAGCTGGCCACCAAATCAAAAATCTTTTCCGGCGCCAGCACCGCCTACGGTGCCGAACCGAATACCCAGACCAGCGTGGTGGATATCGCGCTGCCGGGTGTACTGCCGGTATTAAACAAGGAAGCCGTGCACATGGCGGTGAAGTTCGGTATGGCGATTGATGCCGAGGTGCCTGATCGCAGTGTGTTCGCACGTAAAAACTATTTTTACCCGGACCTGCCCAAGGGCTACCAGATCTCGCAGTTTGACCTGCCTATCGTCGGTCCCGGTTACATCAATATCGAACTGGAAAACGGTGACACCAAGCGCATCGGTGTGACCCGAGCCCATCTTGAAGAGGATGCCGGTAAGTCATTGCACGAAGATTATGCCGGCATGACCGGTATCGATCTCAACCGCGCCGGCACCCCGCTGCTGGAAATCGTTTCCGAGCCGGATATGCGCAATGCCAAAGAGGCTGTCGCCTATATGCGAAAAATCCATTCACTGGTGCAGTACATCGGCATCTGTGACGGCAATATGCAGGAAGGTTCGTTCCGCTGTGATGCCAATGTATCGGTACGCCCCAAAGGCCAGCAGGAATTCGGTACCCGTGCCGAGATAAAGAACATCAATTCGTTCCGTTTTGTCGAGCGTGCCATCAATATCGAGGTGGAGCGGCAGATTGACTTGATCGAAGACGGCGGTGAAGTGGTACAGGAAACCCGTCTCTATGATTCGGTGAAAAACGAAACCCGTTCCATGCGCAGCAAGGAGGAAGCCAACGATTACCGTTACTTCCCGGACCCGGATCTGCTGCCGGTGATTATCAGCGAACAATACCGCCAGCAGGTGCGCGGCGAACTGCCGGAACTGCCGGAGCAGAAACAGCAGCGTTACATGGATGAGCTGGGCCTGTCGGCCTATGATGCCGGTGTTATTACCGCATCGCTGACCCTGTCACATTATTATGAAACCGTGGTTGAGATAACCGGTGATGCCAAGCTGTCGGCCAACTGGATTACCGGTGAACTGTCGGCCCGCATTAACCGCGAAGAAATTGAACTGGCCAATGCGCCGGTCGCTGCCGATGCCTTTGCCGTGTTGCTGCAACGCATCAAGGACAATACCATTTCCGGAAAAATCGCCAAGGACGTGCTTGATGCCATGTGGCAGGGTGAAGGCAGCGCCGATGAAATCATCGAGAGCAAGGGCCTGAAACAGATCACCGACATCGGCGCAATCGAAGCCTTTGTTGATGAAGTGATTGCCAACAACCCGGCGCAGTTTGAAGAACTGAAGGGCGGCAAGGATAAAATGATGGGCTTCTTCGTCGGCCAGGTCATGAAAATGTCCAAAGGCAAGGCCAACCCGGCGCAGGTGAATGAGCTTATTCGCCAGAAGATGAAATGAAAAAGCTAACTATCTTCCGCAAATGAACGTGAATAAACGCAAATATTTTTATGTGTTTTTATAATATAAACGGTTTTATTCGCGTTCATTTGCGTTCATTCGCGGAAAAATAAAGTTTTAGGGTTTGAAAAAAATGAACGAATCAGAATTTCAGGAAATTGCCGACCAGACCATCGAAGACATCCAGGATGCCATCGATAACAGTGGTGCGGACATCGACTACGATGAGATTGGTGGTGTGCTGACCCTGGAGTTTGAAAACGGCAGCAAGATCATCTTCAGCAAGCAGGGCGCAATGAACCAGTTGTGGATGGCGGCGAAGTCCGGCGGTTATCATTTTGACTATAACGAAGGCGACCGACAGTGGTTTTGTGACAGTGGTGAAAATGAAGAGTTGTATAAAATGCTGTCGCGCCTGGCCAGTGAACAGGCCGGTGAAGAAGTCAGTATTTCCGCGCCATAGGATGCATCTATCCGGCTGATATCTGTCCACCCGGTACGGGCTAAAAAGTTTATCTATTCAATAATTTGTCGTGTTTTCGGGCAAATGCTGCCAGCAATACTACACTGACTATATTCCCTCTTCCGTGTATCAAGTTCAATGAAAAATGTGCATAATTATCGAATGTTAAAAGCACCGGTAAAAAGTATAATTTTTGTTGTGCTGCTGACCTTGTCCAGCAGTACATTGCTGCGTGCCGAAGTTAAGATTTACCAGTACGATGGCAAGCTGCCGTTTGTGCAGATGATGCTGAACATGATGGTAGCCATGGGTGTTCTGGACCGGCTTCCTGCCTATGGCTATGGTGTATCGCCTTATGGTTACGGCTCGTCTTATCCTGGTCTTTCACCGTGGTCATCTCCCCTGTCGGCATACAGTAATCCCTACCAGCGTGCACTGGCCATGCGCGGCTTTTCTCCGGACTCCTATTCACCTTATTCCGGCATCGGCAACCTGTATTCAGGCCGTGGCCTCAATCCTTTTATACGCTCGCCGTGGATGCAGTCACCCTGGTCACAGGGACCGGCAGGTAATTCTCTGTGGGGGAATCCAGGCTGGGGCGTGTTGCCACTGGACAGTTACCCCGGCAGCTATGCTGTGAACAATACACCATGGCTGGCGCCTCAGCAGCCTGTATCCGAACTGGATGGCTGGGTTAATGAACCATGGGAGACTTCAACGTGGAACCCTGACGCTGAAAACGCAGAACCGGCGGCAGCTGGTCAGGCCTCGCAGTCAGCGCCACCAGTGGTGCAGAATTTTAATTTCAACGTACCCGATACGGCTTCCGACAACAAGGGGCAGCAAAACAGTACGCAGCGGCAGGGTGGTAATAGCGGCCCCGGTGCCAGCACTAATTCGCACAATCGTGGCAACAGTCAGTACAGTCGCTCACCACTGGCAAAACTGGCAACACCACCGCAACAGCGGCAGGATGTACGCCGCCCGAACCGACCGCCGGTACAGGCAGTGAAACGTTCACCATTAAGCAAGCAGAGCCGGAAAAAATATGTAGAAAAACCCTGCATTACCGATTTTTGCGGTTTGAAAAAACCGAATATAAATGGTTTATGGGTAACCCAGACCGGAGAAATGCTGGGCATAAAAGACAACCGGTTTTTATGGAGTGACGGTGAGTCGCGTTATTTAAGCGGTCGCATAAAGCTAAAGAGCGATGTGCTGATTGCCAATGTTGAAGGCAGTGATCAGTTGATGCAATTTAAATACAGGCTTTCCGGCAACCGACTGCTAACCATGCAGCCGGACGGCCTGGTTCGTGAATTTGTGCGCATGCCGGTTAACCAGCCAGTGGTTCAGTATAACGAGCCGTATGCTGTTCCATACCAGGGTTACTGATAGAAAAACTGTTTACCACAGAGAAAGCTTTTGTTATTGTTTACTGCACCGTAGGTGCAGTAAACAAATTAAAACTCTGTGCCTCTGTGGTGAAAAAGCTTTTCCATGAATGTTTTAGAAAACGATCAATCTTCTTCATCTTCCAGAATTAAATCCACTTCCTGCATGGCGTCATCCTGCTGCACAAAGCTGCGCATTTCCAGTACACCTTTGGTGTTCAGTGAAGTAATAATATAGAAAACATTGTCGTAACTGTTTTCCTTTATATCCAGCGCCGAGGGTTGCGCGTTTGCTGTCGGGTGTGAGTGGACGATGGCGTACAGTTGCTGGCCTTTGTCACGCATCTGTTTCATGGCTTCAATCTGCTCGGGCGCATCCATTAAGAACCGGTGATCGGGATCTTCTGCCACATTGCTGATCGGGTAATAATCTTTTCTGTTGTCCGCGCTATTGCCAATCAAACCGCAAACTTCGATGTCCGGGTTTTGCTGCGCGTGGGTGAGGATTTTATTGACCAGTGGGCGCGGTAGATACAGGGTTTGTGTTTGCATGGTTTTAAATTTTAATAAATAAGTTAATTGTAAAGTAAAGTTAAGTAGGCAGTTATCGTTAAAAACGAAAAACAGTGGAGCGACTAACGGTAGTTTTTTAAAATTACTGCCAACTGCCAACTGCCAACTGCCAACTGCCAACTGCCAACTGCCAACTGCCAACTGCCAACTGCCAACTATTCTTTACATACCTGGCAGTTGCTGTCCCTGCTCAATTTCATGGTTCGCCATTGCATGGTGAGCGCATCAAATATCAACAGCCGGTTGCGCAGCGGGTCGCCCAGGGCACATATCAGCTTGATGGCTTCCAGTGCCTGCATGCTGCCGATTATACCAACCACCGGTGCCAGTATGCCGTTGTCGCTGCAGTTGGTGTTTTCCTCCCCGTTCTCGGAATACAGGCAGGCGTAACAGGCGCTGTCCTGCCGGCGCAAATCAAAGACACTGATATGGCCTTCGTACTGAATGGCGGCGGCCGTTACCAGCGGAACCTTCTGTGTTACGCAGGCCCTGTTGATCTGAAAGCGGCTGCTGAAATTGTCCGTGCCATCGATGACGCAGTCGGCGCCATGAAACAGATCGTTTAATTCATCCGGTGTCAGCTGTTTGTTGATGCAGTTTATGCCGGTTTCGGGATTAATTGAAAGCAGGGTGCTCTTTGCGGAACTGACCTTGCTCTGGCCGATGCTGGCGGTGTTGTGAATGATCTGGCGTTGCAGGTTGCTGTTATCAACGTTATCGAAATCGACCAGGGTGAGCTGGCCGACACCGGCGGCCGCCAGGTACATGGCCGCCGGGCTGCCCAGTCCGCCGAGGCCCATGATAACAACGTGTGCCGCCTGCAGTTTCTGCTGACCTTCAATGCCGAAATGCGGCAGCATGATCTGTCGGCTGTAGTGTAGTAACTGCTCGTCGTTGAAGTCGGTCATGTGTTTTAAGTTTTAGGTTTTAATTTCACTGCTGTCCCGTTAACTTTTCACTGTCATCTTGACTGCAGCGGTAGCGGAACGGAAAGATCTTGAGCCCCTGAGATATGGCGACCAGGATCCTTCGGTAATTTCTCCATGCATTACTCTACTACCGTACATCCTGTACAATCATATATTGCTGGATATCATGCTGAAATAGAAGTAGTTAATGGGACAGAAGTGTTTTAAGTTTTA
>JAJRTD010000292.1 GCA_024278435.1 Gammaproteobacteria bacterium
ACGGCGGTGCTAACTGATTGCCTTATCCTGGGCCTTGACCATTGATTTATGAATGTCCTTTAAAATCTGCGCTACCATGGCCTCGCCATTGCTGTCGATTTTTGCCACCGACTCAACAACCTTGCACAACTGCGGCGGATCCGGCGGCACTTCCGTGCTTTGCTTGTAATCTTCGTCAATACTGGTAATGCGCTCACTGAGCTTGCGCTGCAGTGCGGGGTATTGCGCCAGGTCATTGCTTACCGTGTCCTCGACGCGCTCAAACTCGCGCTCAATCATGCGCTCACTGGCCTCACGACCGGCCTCTAACAGCACTTCCCGGTTACGGGCCTGCAAGCGCAAGTCAGCGGAGTTGACAGAATTCGCCGCCAGGCGCAGCGCATTGTGCAGCACCTCGCTAAAGGCAATAATATATTTCTTTGCCGGCAGCCGGGCAAAATAGAGCACAGCCGAAATAATAAAAAACCAGATCAGGCCGGAAAGCGCCGGATTAGGCACAACAAGAAAGATTTCAGAAATCGACATTTAGACCTCCATTAGTCCATTTACAGAACATGCTGATAATTGGCCGGGAGTGGCCAAAGAATGAAGACAAACACGGGCCGGAGAAACAGCCACAGAAATTTAGTATCAATTAGAAACCGGAATGGTTTGCCTGAGTATAATTAAAAATGAAAAATATATCGACATATATGTCGAAAAAATGACAGACGGTATAACTATATGATATTCAATGATAAACAACTATATTAATCAGTCAGTAAGCAACGGTTTTTAACATTAACAAAAGCTTTGTTACACAAATGTATGATTACAAAGTAACCATTTATAAAAAATCGAACAAAACACCGAACCGGGAATTGCCGACCACAACCGTATAGTCCGGCCCGGCTTTTACAGGCCAGAAAAAAACAACCATTATTTATCCATGGTTTATTTATCTGCCGCATTTATCCTATAATTACCGGTAGATAATAAGCCAATGCTGAAAATAACACCCAAATGAGATCAATAGTCTGATAGATTGTTATTTAAACAACATGTAAACCGGCAACGTATAGGGGGTATCCAATGGTTAAATACGGCGAATTGCACCATGCACTGTCACGCTATACCTGCAGCGATATTCATGAAGATATCCCCATTGAATACTACCGGCGTGTAATGAAAGCCTGGTTTCGGGCCAACAACAAAGGCCTGAGCTGGGACGTTCAACAGGCCGCCTCCATCCTGCTCTACCTTGCGTTTAATGAAGGCTTCCTTCACCCCAGCCAGCTTAATGCGGAAGGCCTCAAGACTCTGGACTGGGCGGAAAAATTCCTGGAGCAGGTTCAGGACACCACCGGGCATGAAGTTATACGCGCACTGAGCGCCGCCTGATACCCGACCCCCTGAACAGCCACCTGAAGGCGGAAGCCGTCCCCGGCATCGATAACGGATTAATACACACTGCCGGCTGTTGAATTCCCGACGTTTAACAACCTAAACGCAAAACATGTCTATACTTATGTCACGCTACAAACTTTCACATAAATAAAATCAGTTTAGGAAGGCACATGGCCAAAATTCTTGTTATCGACGACTCTCCGACGATGTTGACCGGAACAACCAAAATCCTGGAAGGCGCGGGTTACGAGGTCATACAGGCCGATAGCGGTGCCGGCGGTATAGCAAAAGCATCAAGTGACAGCCCGGACCTTATCCTTATGGACGTAGTGATGCCGGACTTGAACGGTTTCCAGGCAACCCGCACCATTACAACCAATCCCGATACCCAGCACATCCCGGTCATTATGCTCACCACCAAGGACCAGGAAACCGATAAAGTATGGGCCAAACGCCAGGGCGCCAGTGACTATGTTGTCAAACCGCCCAACCCCAAAGAATTAATATCCAAGATAGACACTCTGCTCAAAGGCTGATAACCGAATCACGGCTCCCTTAGCCGGGCTCTATGGCCCGTTTGTTACTGCCCGCAAGCGGTTTTGTTTGGCCTGCAGTCAGGTTATAGTTAAAACAGCCTGATCCTCTTCCCCGACTTTTATTGATTACAAGACCCGCAGCAGACTTCTCCTGTATCCCGAAACTGTTATGCCTGCTATGCCTGCTTTTTTCAGCCGCCTCCCAGGCCGGTAGTTCGTGGCAAACCCGGGCCGCTCAGCAGCTTGAGCAACTGCTCAACAAGCAGCAGAATCTGCCGGAACTGAAAGACCCGGTTGTCTCATCGTTTTACCACGAACGAAAATACATGCCCCTGTGGTCGGACGCCAGGGGGCGGTTAAATCGTGCCTATGATCTGTTTCACGTGATCGTCGATGCCGCAGACGAAGGACTGAAAGCGTCTGACTACCATCTGCAGGAAATCCGCCGCTACTGGGGATCGACTGATGCGGAAGATTCCGCCCGCCTCGACCTGTTGTTAACGGCGGCGCTCTATAGTTACAGCAACCACGTCTATTCCGGCCGCTATGACCCGGCCGAACTGGACACCGACTGGCACATCAGCAACAAAAAACTGGATACCCAAAAACTGTTTTCTGAGATTGCCGGCAGAAAATCCATTGCCGGGCGATTAAAATACCTTCCGCCACCACACTCCGGTTACAAGTTACTGAAAAAAGAGCTGCAGCGTTTTCGCGATATTAAACAGCAGGGTGGCTGGAAAAAATTCAAAGCGGGTCCCATACTTGAGCCCGGCATACAGCACCCCCAGGTTGTGCAGCTAAGACAACGCCTGAGCGCCAGCGGCGACCTGGCCGAATGCCCGGTATGCAATATCGATATCTTTGATTATGAACTTGCCGATGCCGTGAAACGTTTCCAGGCCCGGCACGGCCTGACGGCTGACGGCCGTGTCGGCTGGCAGACACGGCGCGCACTAAACATCCCGGTTTCTGAAAAGATCCTGCAAATCCGTATTAACATGGAGCGCTGGCGCTGGATGCCGCGCTACCTGGGCAGGCGCTACCTGATGGTCAATATGACCGGCTTTGAACTGTACATTATGGAAAAAGGCGCTGCCGTACTGACCATTCCGGTGATTATTGGCAAATCCTACCGCTCCACGCCCAGTTTTTCCGGGTGGGTCAGCACCATGGAGTACAATCCTTACTGGACCGTTCCGACTACTATCGCGGTAGAAGATTTCCTGCCACGACAGATCAACGACCCCTCCTTCCTGGCAAGAAAATCAATCCGTCTGTACCGGGGCTGGGGCGAGAATGCACGCGAGGTCGACCCCGGGACTGTGGACTGGCGCAAGCTGGACAAAGATCATTTTCCCTACTGGATGCGCCAGGACCCGGGGCCTGAAAACGCCCTGGGCCAGATGAAATTCCTGTTCTCCAATCCCTATGAAATTTACCTGCACGGCACCCCGGACAAGCACCTGTTCGAGCGCACGGTTCGTACCTTCAGTTCAGGCTGCATCCGGGTCAAGGACCCGGTTCGGCTGGCGGCCTACCTGTTAAGCGATGGCAGCCAGCAGAAAGAAGAGGAGGTACTGACCAGCATCTACCTGGGCGGCAACCAGAAAATCACCCTGCCGGCTTCCATGCCTATCTACCTGGTTTACTGGACAGCCTGGGCTGACCAGGATGGCAATATCAACTTCCGGGCAGATATATACGGTCGCGATCGCAAGCTGAAACGCCTGTTTGCCAGCCCGTAGCCGCCGATTCGTATACCGGCACAGAGGCCACTAAGCCATTGAATTCAGGTAAACCGGGTCGGTTTTTTTCCATATATTGACAAAAACCTTTAAAATTGCGGCAAATACCACTATATATAGTTATACCGTTCAATTTCAGTATCTCTCAGTTATGTCCAAAGCAGCAGAAAAAAACACTCCCGGCACGTTATCCCGCAGAGGTTTTCTCACCTCCATGGCCGGAGCAGCAATAACACTGGCAGCCCCCGGCGCCATTGCCTCGGTAACAACCGCCCGTGACCGTGAACTGTCTTTCTATAACACCCACACCGGCGAAAAGCTGTCCGCCACCTTCTGGTCAGAGGGCAAATACCTTGATGACGCTCTTGAAGAAATTAACTGGATACTAAGAGACCACCGCGCCGGCATCGCAACTGCTATCGACCCGAAATTACTCGACCTGTTATACCGCTTGCAGCAAAAAGTCGAACACCCGGGTGAGTTTCATATTATTTCAGGTTACCGTTCACCGGCAACCAATGCCATGCTAAACAAACACAGCTCCGGTGTGGCCAAGCACAGCTACCACATGCAGGGAAAAGCCATCGATATTCGTTTACCGGGTTTTGACAGCAGCAAGCTTCGCAAGGCGGCAGTTGCACTGAAAGGCGGCGGCGTTGGCTATTATTCCCGGTCTGATTTTGTTCATATGGATGTAGGCAGGGTTCGATACTGGTAGGCCGGACGGCCTCGAACAACCGTTACGAAAAATCAGGGAAGCTCTGAATAAGCGTCATTCAGAGCTTTAGCGATATATCCATGAATGGACAGTGTTAGGGTAATGCAGGAGCATTACCGAAGAACCCAATACTCCGTAAGAATTGATTGCCCAGCGGCATAAGATCCTTCGGCTGCGCTCAGGATGACAATTAAGGACTTATTCAGAACTTCCCTGGCTTTCGTTAAACTGCTGGCGAAAACCCAGGTCTGTTTCACGCCTTGCATAGCCGGAGCGACGGTCTCCGCCGGTCTCGTCAAAACGTATCATGCTTCTTCGACCCTGACTCACGCGCCTGTCCCTGATTATTCCCCGCACATGAGGCCTGCCACCAAAAAGTCTGACAACAGTTTCCATATTTACCGTATCCATAAACCACCTCCGCATTAAAGCCCGGATTTGTTGCTGTAAGTACAGTTTACGGCTGCAATAACAGCACAAAGTTCCAGAACCGTAACAGTTGCTCTCCTATTTATACCAGTCTTACCGCCCGAAAACCAGTGCCGGTTCACTGCCTTATGCTTCTATAGTTGACACAGGCGGAGTCTTGCCTGATAGTAGCAAGCCGATATCACTTCGCAGTACTGCACCATGAATATAAAATCCCCGGTTCCATGGCTTGTAATTTTGACCATTTCCGCCAGTCAGGCCATCTACGCACACAATGCCGGCGCCGACATGGAGAAGCGCGAAGTTACGCGCCAGCAATCACAGCAAAAAGCAGACCAGGAGAGCTGGGATGATTTTATGAACGCCGTAAAGGAACAGGAAACACAGGCGAATACTGACAAGGAATCCAGCCGGAATAAACCAGCCGGGCAGTAACCGCATTACGGGACATACCGCCGCTATAGCAGGTTTCAGCTCGTACTGAGTTAAGCCATGGCGGCTCGCACCAAAATTCCTGCCAGTACGATCCCGGGCAGCAGCCCTTTTATCCCGGCCGGATAAATTGAACCCTCCCTGCTATTTCAAGTTTGTATTTCCCGATAAAAACACATCCGCTTAAACTTTCCAGGCAATACGAAAATTATTGCCAGCAGGTCAATGCGCGCATAATCATTTCCGGAGCAGCCTAAGAAAAGCGAAGACCGGTGGTGGTTATAGTGAAGCAGGCGTGGAATAGAAGTGCCAGTACTGACGGGCGTCTGCCTGCCACCCAAACCCGGATCTTTTGACCGTTCGTCGGTTTTTTTATACCACCCACCACAAACTTAAGTATTTCTCTAATATTAGAATATACTTATTATCCAGTCGCCTGCCTCGCCAGGCAAACCGCCCTGACAGGTCATATCCTGTAGCGGAAAAATTCAAATGTTTTAAAAACTGCAAGCAGCTACCGCAACCCGGACTGCCATTTAACTTATTGATATTTAAGGAGTCAAACCGTATGTTTACAAAACTGAGAATTCTAACCACCCTGCTTTTTATCTTTGCCAGCAATACCGTATTTGCAGAGCTGGCAATCATTGCGCACCCGGGTACCGAAACCGGCACGCTGGATACCCAGAACGTGAGAAAACTGTTCCTCGGTGAGCGTAAATCATTCCCTAACGGCCAGCATGCAGTGCCATTCAATCACAGTATTGGCAGCCCGGACCGAAAAGAATTTTTTTCACTGGTTCTGGGCATGCCCGAGTCAGCGCATAAACGCCACTGGAAACGTAAAATAGCGGTCGGTGCCGGTAACTCTCCAGCCGAGCTGAGCTCGTATGCCGCCGTATTGAAATCCATTGCCACCACCCCCGGCAGCATCGGTTACATCGATGCCAGCAAAGTCGATGACAGCGTAAAAGTACTGTTAATCGTCCGGGATTTTGACGAGGTATAACCAGGGTCGTACTGCCCCCCTTACGCGGCGGTGACAGTTCACCGCCGCGTAAGGGGGGCAGTAGAAACGGCTACCCTACCTGTCCTGGCGGTTTTTCTCCATCTGCTCCTTATACAGTTTTTCAAACCGGGGAACAGAAAAACCGTTCATCCGCTTGTCACCAACGATAATGATCGGTACAGATTTTCCACGCAGTGACCTGTAGTCTCTTTTCCCTATACGGCTTTTTTCAACGTCATAGGCTACATAAGCAATATTATTTTCCCTGAAATATTTTTTTGCTTTTTTACAGTAACCACACCACTGCGTGGTATAGATAACAACCTTATCGTCTCTGCCCAGTCGCTCCAGCAGTGGCGTCACTTCCACAGCAGAATAAGTATTTACCCTGACTTCAACTTCTTCCGTTTTTTTATTCCGGGGCGGATTATCGGTAAAGTGTGTTTTCCCGCTGCTATCCACCCACCTGTAGATTTCCGCATCAGCAGACAGGCTCATTGACAGAAGGAAGCTCGATATAAAAACGACCGGAATCAGTGAATATTTCATATGCTATTTTCCATCCTTAAAAAACATTAAAAGTCCGTGAAATCATTATAGGCAGGCCATGGTTTTTAACAAGCGCTTGCTTCACCAGGCAGGACAAAAACAACCGGCCGGAGAATTATTATATTTAATTGCTTTATATTTACCGTCGTTTGATGCATGATAAACAGTTGATTCCCATCTACATTCACTACAGCACAACGAGGTAAATATTATGTACCTGAAAAATCAACTGTACAGGATTTTGTTAGTCGCGTTATTTTCTGCCCCTGTTAGTGTATATGCTGAATCATGGAGCTGCAGCAATGATAATGATGTACGTGAAGTTACCATCGAATATACCACTTCGGAACCGGTACCATGTAACGTAGTATACAAAAAACAGACCGAAGGATTCGAAGACCAGGTGCTGTGGAACGCGCAGAACGATGATTCATACTGCGAGGAAAAAGCAAAAGGCCTGGTTGCAAAACTGGAGGCCGGAGGATGGGTGTGTGCCGAAACAATCAGCGATGATTCCGCTGCCACCGGCGCCGAGTAGCGCCGTCAACATTACAGGCGCTGTTTCTGGTTTTACTTTCGGGCACGACCAGCAGTGAACATTGAAGGAAAAGCTTTTCTCTGTGGTGAACAGCTTTTATGTTTGCGCCATTACCAGCTGTTAGATCAGGGCTGAGCGGCTACATTTAAGATTACCCACCACATCAACCTCGGCGCTCCAGCCATCTGCCAGCCACGTTGTCGAGCTGGTCTCTGTAATCAAACACGGGCCTGTGATTTTCTGGCCGATGTCCAGGCCCGACCGGTCAACCACCGCTACCCTGTCTTCA
>JAJRTD010000293.1 GCA_024278435.1 Gammaproteobacteria bacterium
CCTTCCGGCCATTTTTCTTATCCTGTACCTGATACGCAATCCCTTTCCAGCCGAATAATAACCGCTTATCCCCGTTACGGAACCACATAAACAATGCTAAGTTATTGATTATTTGTTTCTGGCAACAATCAATAAATCCGCGGAAACCCCGATCTGTAGGCGTTTCAAAAAAAAACACGCTTTTTAACAAATATTTTTTGCCAAATAGCTTGAACTTCATTATATTAGACTATACTAATATTTGATATTAATAGAAAAGGAGAATAGTCATGATTTTTGATGCATTGACCTATTCCATCATAACTGTCGGGCTTGTACTTACTTATGTGGTTTTCCACCTGGCGCGCTCAAAAAGCCCCCGCCTTGAAGCCAGG
Organism: Gammaproteobacteria bacterium; assembly: GCA_024278435.1. Classification (GTDB taxonomy): domain Bacteria; phylum Pseudomonadota; class Gammaproteobacteria; order SZUA-229; family SZUA-229. Next base: position 375 of record JAJRTD010000293.1, read on the forward strand.
AGAAATATAAACGATGAATAATTTCAGCTGTGACGACATCCGTCAAACCATGCAGGCAGGCGCGACCCTGCTTGATGTCCGTACCATTGATGAGTACAACAATGGCGCATTGCCCAACGCAAAAAATATCCCGTTATCGATTTTACCGGTACTGGCCCATGAACATCTGGATAAAGATGAAGCCGTACTGATTTACTGTCGTTCCGGTGGCCGGGCAATCATGGCCGAAAAGATTCTGAGCCAGCTGGGCTTTACCAATGTGACCAATATTGGTGGCATTCACAATTACCAGCGCTGTCACTAGGTTGCCAGGCAATATAGCTCGCTATGAACAATTCCATGATATATACAAATCGCTATCACCCGGTCTGTCCTGTTACGGCATGCCGGAAGTATTCAATGCGGTCTGAAATCAGCACATAAACCCTCAAACAGGTGCAACACTTGCCTGGCTTTATTTCGGGCTACATTGGAGGAGGCATAACTGTTAAGGTTATGCCTCTTTTTTTTGTCAGACGCCTTCTTGCCAGAACCATTCGTGCCCAACCCTATCCCTTTAAGTCTTTATGTTCACATTCCCTGGTGTATTAAAAAGTGCCCCTATTGCGACTTCAACTCGCATGAAAAAAACCGGTCATTTGATGAAGCAAACTATGTAAAAGCACTGCTGCAGGACCTGGAAAATGAATACCGCTACAGCCAGCAACGGCCATTCAGCAGTATTTTTTTTGGCGGCGGCACCCCCAGCCTGTTTTCTGCCGAATCGATTCAGCAGATTATTGAACGTGCTCAACAGCTTTCCGGATTTAAGAACATTGAAGTCACGCTGGAGGCCAATCCCGGAACCTTTGAACAGGAAAAATTCGATGCCTTTAAAGCTGCCGGGGTAAACCGGCTATCCATCGGCATACAAAGTTTTAACCCGCAGCATTTAAAAATACTGGGACGGATTCACGACCGGGAACAGGCGCTGGGCGCAATCGCAACGGCACACAATGCCGGCTTTGAAAACATTAACCTGGACCTGATGTTCGGCCTGCCACAGCAAAGCGTGCAACAGGCAGTGGATGACCTGGCCACGGCCTGCACCTTTAACGTACCGCATATTTCACACTACCAGCTGACCATCGAAGCCAATACTTATTTTCACAAGCACACCCCCGTGCTGCCGGAAAACGATTTAATCTGGGAGATGCAGTCGCGCTGCCAGGATGTGCTGAACGACAACCGCTACCGGCAGTATGAAATATCCGCCTATGCCAGGGATGATAAACCATGTGCGCACAACCTGAACTACTGGACATTCGGTGACTATATCGGCATCGGTGCCGGCGCCCATGGCAAGCTGACTGAAACTGCAGCAGGCAATGGAGTAAAAATCATTCGCCGCTGGAAACACCGCCAGCCGCAACAGTATATCCGCCATGCACTGGCGAACGATGCCGCTTCCGGTGAGCAGGTTCTTGCCCGGCAGGATATTGTTTTTGAATTTCTGTTAAACGCCCTGCGCCTGAAAGCCGGCGTTGACCTTAACACCTTTGAGCAGCATACCGGTTTACAGCGCGATACCCTGGAACAGGCAGTCAGGAAGATTGATGCCGATTTACTGCTTGTTGATAACGATCGCATCATAACCACGGAGCACGGTTTTTTATTCCTGAATGATGTGCTTGAATCCCTGGTTTAAAACCGTTTATGACAGGTGCGAATTTAGCCCTATATATCATCAATCTGCTTGCGCTGGTCTTCAGCGTGTTTCTGCAGTATATCCTCAACGCCCCTGGCATCATCCAGGGCTTTTTTCATACCCGTAATGGTATGTGAACTGGCGGCACCGGGTTCACCGGCTGACGGCTTTTTAACCACGGTAGCCTTGCCTGCCGGTGGCTCGTTGCCACCACAGGCGGACAGTAAAAAAATGGCGGTAAGGACAAGACCGGATTTCACAACCGGTTTTAGAATTTTCATTAATAATTTCCTGCACTGGTTATATAGGTTATAGGTTATAGGTTATAGGTTATTCAATATCTTCTGCCGGTCTTCGTAACTTTTCTTCAATACCTGCTCGACATCGCGGGCATCATCCACCACCTTGCTCATACCACGGATTGATCGCGGATCGGTACTTTGCGTTTCTGCCATTTTCTGTGTTTGTTGCGGCTTCTGTTTTGCCGGCACTTTGACGGCCTGAATCAGGTTTCTGTCCGGGTGCAGTTCTATTCGTTCAGACAATGAA
>JAJRTD010000294.1 GCA_024278435.1 Gammaproteobacteria bacterium
CTCGATATAAATTTTGGTAGCGGGGGCAGGATTTGAACCTACGACCTTCGGGTTATGAGCCCGACGAGCTGCCAGACTGCTCCACCCCGCAACAACAAGACGCGGATAATACGGAATTATAGGAACAATTGCAAGATGCCAGAGACAATTAAACAGGAAATAGTCGTCGGACAGGATAAAACAACGGTCAAAGAAAAAACCTGCCCGAAAAAAACGCAAGGAACGTGAAAAAAACCCTTACCGGCTCAAAACTGGCGTGTTTTGCGTTTTTCGCGGACTGCCCGCTTTTCTCGGCAATAAAAGGCTAGATGGCAAAAACCGAAACACACAGCGACATCAATGCCGCCGGGTACAGACCCAGTAAAAGAACCGCCAGGCCGTTTGCACTTAACGTAAGTTGCATATCACGGCCACACTGCAGTGGCTGGGTGTCAGTCGCATCATCAAAGTACATAACCTTGATGATACGTAAATAATAGAAAATACCGATAATTGAGAAGAACACGGCAATCACTGCCAGCCAGACCATATTAATATCAACCACCGCGCTCAGCACCGCCAGTTTTGCCCAGAAACCGATGGTTGGCGGAACCCCGGCCATGGACAGCATTAATACCATCATAATAAAGGCAAACCAGGGGCTGCGCTGATTGAGGCCGGCAAAGTCAGTGATTTTATCGGCCTCGAAGCCCTGGCGGGCCATCAGCATAATAATGCCGAAACCGCCCAGTGACATCAAGGCATAGGCAATGGTATAGAACATGGCGGAGGAATAGCCGTCAGCGGTTCCCGACAGGATGCCCAGCAGGATAAAGCCGACATGTGAAATGGTGGAATACGCCAGCATCCGCTTGATATTGGACTGGGCGATGGCAATGATATTACCCACCGCCATGGACAGCACCGCCAGTACGATAAGCATCTGCTGCCAGTCCGCCTGCAGGCCACCCAGGGCTTCCACCATCAGGCGCATAAACATGGCAAAACCGGCCAGTTTTGGCGCCGTGGCAATCAGCGCGGTCACGGCCGTCGGTGACCCATGGTACACATCGGGCATCCACATATGAAACGGCACCGCCCCCAGCTTGAACGCCAGCGCAACAACGATAAACACCAGGCCGAAGGTCATACCGATTTTCTGATCGTTATCGGCATTGGCTGCCTGCACCACGGCATGGGAGATATCTGACAACATCAGGCTTCCGGACAGGCCATAAAGAATCGACATGCCGTAGAGCAACATGCCGGAGGCCAGCGCACCCAGCACAAAATACTTCATTGCCGCTTCAGAGGCGTCACCGTTATTGCGGTTAAAGGCAACCAGTGCGTATAAACACAGTGACAGCAGTTCCAGTCCCATGTACAGCATCAGCAGGTTATTGGCGGATACCAGCAGCATCATGCCGACAATACTGAACAGGCCAAGTACGTAAAACTCGCCCTTGAAGATATTCCGTGCCTGTAAATATTCCCGGGAGTAAACAAACACACCAAAACTGATAATCAGAATAAAGGATTTAAGGGCATCCGCCATCGCGTCCTGCACGAACAGCTCATTAAAGGCCAGCACCCGGACATCGGTTTTATTGCTGATGACCAGCGCCAGGGTGACAATCAGCGTCAGTTGCGACAAAACATAGGTCAAATTTCTTCTTTCTGCCGGCAGGAAAACGTCTACCACCAGTATCAGGCAGGCCATTCCCAGCAGGAAGGCCTCGGGTATGGCAACGGCAAAATTCAGTGATTCAAATGTCATTCTTTTTATCCAGTATCATTCGTGTAATTACATGCATTAAAGTTTAGAAACGGATATATGCTGCAGGAAGTTTTCTACACTGGCATGCATTACATCAATCACCGGCGCCGGCCACAGGCCCAGAGCCAGAACAGCAAACGCCAGAATCGCCATAATGGTAAATTCGCGCGCATTGATATCTTTCAGGGCGCGCACATTATCATTGGCCACTTCACCATAGAACACACGTTTTACCATCCACAGGGTATAGGCAGCGCCAAGGATCAGGGTCAGTGCGGCAAGCAACGCATACCAGAAACTGGCATGGAAGCTGGCAATAATGACCATGAACTCGCCAACAAAGCCGGAGGTTCCCGGCAGGCCGGCATTGGCCATGGAAAAGAACACGGCAAATCCGGCAAACACCGGCATGGTATTGACCACCCCGCCATAGGCACTGATTTCACGGGTATGCATGCGGTCGTACAACACACCAATCATAAGAAACATGGCGCCAGAAATAAAACCATGGGAAATCATCTGGATCATGGCGCCTTCAACCGCCATGGTGGCGCCGGCACCGGAACTGTTTGCCGGGTTCTCCCAGATCTGGAAAACCGTAAACAGGCCCAGGGTGACAAAACCCATATGGGCAATCGAGGAATACGCCACCAGTTTCTTCATGTCTTTCTGCACCAGGGCGACAAAACCGATATAGACCACCGCCACCAGCGACATAAAGATAATCAGCCAGTCCAGCTCATGCGAAGCATCCGGGGTAATCGGCAGGCTGAAACGGATAAAACCATAGCCACCGATTTTCAGCATAATAGCGGCCAGTATCACTGAACCGCCGGTGGGTGCTTCCACGTGCGCATCCGGAAGCCAGGTATGCACCGGCCACATCGGCACCTTCACCGCAAAGGCCATGAGGAAGGCGAGGAAGATCAGGATCTGTTCATTAAGCCCCAGCTTCAGCGCGTGTAAATCCAGAATGTCAAAGCTGCCGCCCTTGTAGTACATGTAGATCAGCGCAACCAGCATGAACACCGAGCCGATAAAGGTATAAATAAAGAACTTGATGGTGGCGTATACCCGGCGCTCACCGCCCCAGACACCGATCAGAATAAACATCGGGACCAGCATGGCTTCCCAGAAAACATAAAAGAAAATCGCGTCCATGGCGGCAAAAACACCGACCATCAGCCCTTCCATGATAAGGAAAGCCGCCAGGTACTGTGCCGGCTTTTTCTTGATGACTTCCCAGCCCGCCAGTATTACCAGGATGGTGGTAAAAGTGGTCAGGATAATCAGCGGCATGGAAAAACCGTCAACACCGAAATGATAATAAATATCAAACGCCGGGATCCACGGAGCACGCTCAACAAACTGCATGGCCGGGGTTGATGTATCAAAGCCGGTATACAGCCCCAGGCTCAGTAAAAAGGTCGCAATCGAAATAACCAATGATAAAACCCGAACACCATTAGCATCCCCTTTGTCACCGGAGAGCAGTACAGCCATGCCGCCGACGATGGGCAGCCAGACAATCATGCTTAATAAGGGCAGATCAGCAAACATAATATTCCTTTGGAATAAGTGAATAATGAATAGTGAATAATGAACAGTTATGCATCAAAAAAGCCCCATCGCCAGCAACATAATCACGCCGATAATCATGGCAAAGGCATAGTGGTAGAGATAACCGGTTTGCACATGGCGGGCAACACCGGCAAACCAGCCGACCAGTTTCGCTGAACCGTTTACCAGTACACCATCAATAAACTTCACATCACCGTTCTGCCACAGGCCATCACCCAGGGTACGGCTGCCCTTGCCGAAGAAGGCCGAATTAAAATCATCGAAATAATATTTACGGTCAAGCAGGTTATACAGCATGATA
>JAJRTD010000295.1 GCA_024278435.1 Gammaproteobacteria bacterium
ACTGCAGGGCCAGCACGTTTGATCCATGGCTGAATGCCTGATTTTGATAGTTTTCGGTGGAGGCGAGTAATACCGCACCGTCCGGCAGATCAAAGGTTTCTCCGTGCCAGTGCAGCATCGAACAATGGCTGGCGTCAAGATAGCGCAGCGCCGACTGTTCTCCCGCTGCAGTCAGCTGCAGTGGAAACCAGCCAATTTCTTTCACCGGTCCTGAGTAAACCGTAGCCCCCAGTGCGCTGGCAATCAACTGAGCACCAAGACAAATACCCAATGTGGGTTTATCGGCGGCTATGCGCTGTTTCAACAAGACGATTTCTGTTTCGATAAAAGCAAACATGGCTCCGTCATTAACACTGATCGGCCCACCCAGAATAATCAATAACTCATCCGACAGCGCATCCAGCCGGGGTAGGTCATCCGGTGCTGCGGCCGAATCTGTGGCCAGGTCAGTGGCCAGATCGGCCGCTTCGATATAATTAATCTTCACATCGTGTGCCTGCAACACACTGGCAAAACTGCCCAGATCTTCAAATGCCAGATGGCGTATTACATTGGCCGTTCTAATCTTTCCCATTTCATCTACCATTTTAGCGTAAAATACGCTGCTCAATTAAACCAGATATATCCCTGAAGTCTACTCCAGAAGCCGATTATTATGTCAGTGACATTACACACCAGCCATATTAAAAGCCTGCCCTTGTTACACAGCGGCAAAGTACGCGATATCTACGATATTGATGATAATCACATGCTAATTATCACCACTGACCGGATTTCAGCTTTCGACGTAATCATGCCGACACCGATCGCCGGCAAAGGCGTCATTCTTAACCAGGTCACCCGCTTCTGGATGAACAAACTGGCACATATCATTCCCAACCAGCAATGCGACCTCCGGCTGGAAGACGTGCTGCCCGACGCCGAAGAACGCGCCGAGGTAGCAAACCATGCCATGATCGTGAAAAAGCTCAAGGCACTGCCCGTCGAAGCCATTGTTCGCGGTTACATTATCGGTTCCGGCTGGAAAGACTATCAGGCGACCGGTACCGTCTGCGGCATAAAACTGCCTGCTGGCCTGCAAATCGCCGACCAGCTGCCCGAACCCATCTATACACCGTCAACAAAAGCAGCCGTTGGCGCACACGATGAAAACATCGACTATACTCAGACAAAAGCACTGTTAGGTGCCGAGCTGGCTGAACAAATCCGTGATGTCAGCCTGCAGCTGTATAAAGAAGCGGCGGATTACGCACTGGATAGAGGCATTATCGTTGCCGACACCAAGTTTGAATTCGGACTCGACAACAATGGCCAGCTAACGCTGATTGACGAAGTTTTAACCCCGGACTCATCGCGCTTCTGGTCAAAAGATGAATACCAACCAGGTAGCAGCCCGCTCAGCTTTGACAAACAGTTTGTGCGTGACTACCTGGAAACGCTGGACTGGAACAAAACTGCACCCGGCCCTGAGCTGCCGGATGAAATTGTGACCAAAACAGCCGAAAAATATAAGTATGCAAAAAAATTACTAATGGATTAACTTGCCTGCCGCGCCAGATAACGCACCATTTAGGCCATGCAGGCAGAACGCGCAGGTTTTCACCAGCGACCCGACATAAGGTCACTGATGAAAACATGCATTTTTAAGTGTGAGAGGTATATATGCAGGGTGTTTTTATCACAGGGACCGGCACCGATGTCGGCAAAACGTTTATTGCCACTGAAATAGCCAGATCACTTAGCCGTCGAGACATAAGGGTTATCCCCAAAAAACCGATAGAATCCGGCTGCCGCAAACAGGGCAATGAACTTATTCCTCAGGACGCCAGCGCCTTAAAAGAAGCCGCCAACTACCCTGGCGCATTATCAGATATCTGCCCCTTCTGCTTCGAGCCACCTATCTCACCGGTTCGCGCAGCACACCTTGCCAATAAAATATTAACCACAGAACAATTAGTCAGCGCCTGCCTGCAGGGCAGTGAAACCGGTTTTGTACTGGTCGAAGGCGCCGGTGGTTTTTATACACCGCTGGCAGAAAACGGCCTTAACGCAGACCTTGCCGTGGGCTTGCAACTACCGGTATTACTGGTCGCAGATGACCGGCTGGGCGCGATCAGTCAGGTATTATTAAATGTCGAAGCCATCCAGCTACGTGGCCTGCCTTTAGTCGGTGTGGTATTAAACACTCTCAATAATTCTCAGAAAGATGAGCGCGATGAATTCATGGACAATGCTGCCGACCTGCGTGAGCGATTAAATTGCCCGGTTTATACCAGTCCATTTACAAAGAATGGTCACGCGCAGCTTCCCGAGCCTTTGATTGAATCGTTTATCGCGTCAGCAGGCACGGCAACTTCACATATCAGTGCTGTTCGCTGATTTTCTATACTTCTAAATTGGGGGTCTCCTGGTTTTCTCACCGTAGGCGTGTAAGTTTCATTTTGATTCTGGTTGTAGGCTTTGGCTTTGGCTTTGGCTTTGCGGTATTCTCACTGTGAGCGTATTAGTTTCATTTCGATTCTGTTTGCTGTCTTTAGCTTTGCGGGTCTCGCACCGTGGGCGAGTTACTATTTTGTACAGGCTAGTTGATTGCATCTAGAGTTTTTGCCTACTCTGGCATTGCGGTATTCGCACCGCGGGCGAGGCACTTTTTTGCTACAGCCCAAAAAAGTACCCAAAAAAGGCCGTCGCTACGCTGGCGCCCCGTAAAAAGCACGGGGTTCCCATCGAGAGCTGCCGGGTAACATGCTGCGCCAGAACTCACCCTCGCAAAAAACGCGAGTGCTCAGACATGCTGGCACAGAAAGCTCATGTTACCCGGCAGCTCTC
>JAJRTD010000296.1 GCA_024278435.1 Gammaproteobacteria bacterium
CTGCAGCGTTTTTTCCACCATGTCGGCGCCTAACAGGGCCGGTGACAGGCGTTTTGGCAGCACAGTAGCCAGTACCGTTTTTAGCCGGGTATTGGGCTGTCCGGCCTGCCGGGTTTTCAGCAGCGACTCAACATCCAGATCCGGCAACAGGTTGATACTCACCGCTTCACCGGCCTGCCAGTAGGATGAAATCTGTAAAATCGCCGGCCCGCTGAGGCCGCGGTGGGTGAACAGGATATTTTCCTTAAACGATGCCTGTTGATTGCTGACCAGGCATTCTACCGACACCCCGGCCAGGGCTTCAAATCTCTCCCTGTCCTGCGGTTGCAGGGTAAACGGCACCAGGCCGGCACGGGTCGGCCAGATATGATGGCCGAACTGTTCCGCCACCTTGTAACCCAGCGGACTGGCACACATTTTGGGAATCGACAGGCCGCCACTGGCAATCACCAGGGAATCTGCCCGGAAGTCACCGCTACCGGTCGCAACTGAAAAACCACTGTGTTTTTCAAGGTGACTGATCTGGCAATTGAGATAAATTTTCACGCCTGCTTGTTTACACTCGGCCAGCAGCATATCCAGGATATCGCTGGCACTGTCATCGCAGAACAGCTTGCCGAGATCACGTTCGTGGTAGGGGATATGGTATTTTTCAACCAGCGCGATAAAGTCCCACTGCGTGTAACGGCTTAAGGCCGACTTGCAGAAATGCCGGTTATGCGAAATATAATTAGCGGCGTCGATTTCCCGGTTGGTTAAGTTACAGCGCCCGCCACCGGACATCAGGATTTTTTTACCGGCCCTGTTGGCGTGATCGAGAACAATCACCTTGCGCCCGCGTTTACCGGCTTCAATGGCGCACATCAGCCCGGAAGCACTGGCACCGATAATTAGAACATCTGTCTTTGTGGTTTTATCTGGCATAATAAGCCGATTTTAACGTAAGGCGACGCTGTTTAAGCAAACAAAGAACATTATTGCAGCATGAATATAGTAAAGGCAGATAATCTTGCCTGTCCCATCGACGGCAACAGGCTGATACAGCGAGAGAGACAGTGGCTGTGCGATAACGGCCACAGTTTTGATATTGCCCGTCAGGGTTATGTCAATCTATTGCCGGTGCAGCACAAACGCTCGAAACAGCCGGGTGACAGCAAGGCCATGGTTGTGGCCAGGACAGAGTTTCTCGACTCGGGCATTTATCAGCCGATTGCAGAGGGCTTATCGGCCCTGATACACAAGCTGTTACACAAGCTGACCACTGACTCTGGTACGATCTGCATTTTCGATGCAGGTTGCGGTGAAGGCTATTACCTGGATCGGGTATTGACTACTTTTGCCAGTAAAAGCGGCGAAGCCTGTTTTATCGGCCTGGATATCTCGAAAGACGCCATCCTGCAGGCAACAAAAAGGAACCGGCAGATAAACTGGGTAGTGGGCACCAACCGGCAGCCGCCTGTTGCCGCCGAGAGTGTTGATATTATTTTATGCCTGTTCGGTTTTATCAGTGCTGAAGCGTTTAGCAAGATACTGAAACCGGGCGGCAGACTGATTACCGTTGATCCCGGGCCAGAACACCTGAAAGAGTTACGGAAAATCATTTATCCACAGCTAAAAAAGACCGAAGCGGCCGGTTTGGCAAAGAAAGAGATTCCGGGATTTTCCCTGCTCAGCAGTGAAGCACTGAAATTCAAAAGAAAAATCACCAGCAACGAGCGGATCAATCAGCTGTTGCTGATGACACCACATTTTTACCGGGCGTCGAAAGATGGCAGGGAACAGGCCTGCGGATTACAGGAACTGGAAATAACCGTCGATGTTATTTTTCGGGTTTTTGAAAAGCCGTAGTTGCGAAAAAACTTTCTGAAAAGGTTTTTCACGTTAGCCTCGCAGAGGTGATGCATATGGATGTGCTGAATAATTGATTCGCACGACGGGCGTATACCCTGGCACCGCTATGCGAGTAAATCAGCACCTGCCTGAAAATATACAGCTACAGAATTCTTACACGAAATTTCCGGCCTTTTATTTTCCCATCGCTGAGAATTTTCAGGGCGCGCCTGGCGATGGGTTTTTCTACGGCCACGTAGGAAACCACGTCAAAAATATCAATCTTTCCAACCTGTTTACCGGTAAGTTCCGATTCCCGGGTCAGGGCACCTAATATATCACCGGCACCGACCTTGTTTTTACGGCCGGCATTGATGCAAAGCGTTACCATTTTCGGGATCAGGTTGCCGTTACTATCTTCCGCTAGCGACAGGCCAGCAACGTCATCAATACGAACCGGGCTTTTCTGGTATTCCTCGATAGCGATGAGTTTGCGCGCTTCGGATGACATAAATAAACTCAGCGCCAGGCCTTCCTGGCCGGCACGTCCGGTTCGGCCGATACGGTGAATATGGATGTCCGCATCCTGCGACAGTTCGAAGTTGATCACCGCCTGCAGATCTTTTATATCGAGGCCGCGTGCGGCGACATCGGTCGCAATTAATATCGTGCTGCTTTTATTAATAAACTGTACCAGCACCCGGTCTCGCTCTTTCTGCTCAAGGTCTCCATGCAATGCGATGGCAGCGATCCCGTTTTGCTGCAATGTTTCGGCGAGGTCCTGGCATTGCTGTTTGCGGTTGCAGAATATTACGCTGGACGCCGGTTGGTAGTGTTTCAGCAGGGCAATTAAGGCCTCGGTGCGGTCAGATTTTGCAACTTCATAGAAAACCTGTTTTATCCTGTTGTCCTGATGCAGACTTTCAACACGGATATCTACCGGGTCATTCTGTATGCTGTCACTGATGTTTTTGATGGCATCGGGGTAGGTCGCAGAGAACAGCAGGGTCTGTCTTTTATCCGGTATAAAGTTAATAATACGCATAATGTCATCATAAAACCCCATGTCCAGCATGCGGTCAGCTTCATCAAGCACCAGTGTGTTTAAGGCATCCGGGGTTAAACTGCCTTTTTCCAGATGTTTTAATATTCTTCCCGGTGTGCCAACAATAATGTGGGGGTTACGCCGCAGTGAAGCCAGTTGCGGACCGATGGGTTTGCCGCCGCACAGGGTCAGGATATTGGTGTTGGGAATGGCACGGGCAAGCCTGCGTATTTCCTTGCTGACCTGGTCGGCCAGTTCGCGGGTCGGGCAGAGAACCAGAGCCTGCGTTGTATAGCTTGTTGATTGCAGTTTATGCAATATGCCGATGGCAAAGGCGGCCGTTTTGCCACTGCCGGTTTTTGCCTGTGCCAGCAGGTCGCGTCCGTCCAGAACCAGCGGCAGGCTCTGTGCCTGTATTGCCGTCATATTGATATAACCCGATGACTCCAGGTTGGCCAGGAACCCTGTCGTCAGTGGTAATACGGAAAATGTGTTTTGCTCGGTTGTTGTCACGGATCGTTTTCTTTATAAGTGAGGAGAGGGCGGTCATTTATAATAATGATCGACAGCAGTTGCTTATAGCAGTGTTTTACAGCAGCAGGTCGTCTGCAATCGGATAGTAGACACTAGCTGCATCAATAAGCGAACCGGCCGTTAGTGCCGGTACGCCATAGACTTCGGTTGTAACGCCATAATCCGCTTTTATTTTTTCAAGTAGCATATCAAAGTCACCATCGCCGGATAACAGAATAACAACATCCACATCCTTTGCCGCCTGCATTACATCGATGGTAATACCAACATCCCAGTCACCCTTGGCCGAACCATCACTGCGCTGGATATAGGGTTTGAGCTTTACTGTAAAACCGATATGTTTCAGCGCATCCTGGAATTTTTTCTGACCATCGTCATCACGGGCAATGGCATAAGCATTGGCAATAACAATTTCGCCCTGTGCGCTCAGGCGTTTATAGAACTCGCGGTAATTAAACTGGCGGCCACAGGCATCGCGCGTTGTGTAATAGATGTTCTGTACATCAACAAAAACGGCGATTTTTTTCATAGTGAACCGTATGATTGTTTATTGTCATCCTGAGCGAAGCCGAAGGATCTTGACCTGCCTGGTGTACGGTAAATAAGATCCTTCGGCTTCACTGCGTTTCGCTCAGGATGACAGAATCATCAGGGTAGCTGTTTTATCTGATTCTGCAGTTACGACGCTTTACGCCGGTTCTGCAGCTCGACTTCCTGGTCACGCAGGTAGTCTTCATAAGTGCCACGGAAATCAACCAGACCGTCTTCGGTCATTTCGATAATGCGGGTTGCCAGTGACGATACAAATTCACGGTCATGGCTGACGAAGAACAGGGTGCCGGGATAATTTTCCAGCGCCAGGTTAAGCGACTCGATGGATTCCATGTCCAGGTGGTTGGTCGGTTCATCCATCAGCAGGACATTGTTTTTCTGCTGCATCAGCTTGCCGAACAGCATACGGCCCTGTTCACCACCGGAAATAACTTTCACGGATTTTTTAATATCATCCTGGGAAAACAGCAGGCGCCCCAGGGTACCGCGTATGGACTGCTCGTCATCACTTTCCCTGCCCCAGTAGTTCATCCACTCCAGCAAGGTTTTATCGTCTTCAAAGTCCGCCGCATGGTCCTGTGCATAGTAGCCCAGTGAAGCGTTTTCCGACCATTTCACGGTGCCGCTGCTGGCTTCCAGATCGCCATAGAGGCAGCGCAATAACGAGGTTTTACCAATACCGTTAGGGCCGATTATGGCAATGCGCTCACCGACTTCGACCATCAGGTCAAGGTTCGAAAACAGTTCCTTGTCAAAGCTCTTGCCCAGGCCTTCAACTTCAAGAGCCAGGCGATGCAGCTTTTTCTCCTGTTCAAAACTGATAAAGGGATTCTTGCGGCTGGACGGTTTGATGTCGGCCAGCTGTATCTTGTCAATCTGCTTGGCGCGCGAGGTTGCCTGTTTGGATTTTGAAGCATTGGCAGAGAAACGGCTGACAAATGATTTCAGCTCGGCAATCTGGGCTTTCTTCTTGGCGTTCTCGGACTGCAGGCGTTCCATTACCTGGGTCGATGCAATCATGTACTCGTCGTAGGACCCCGGGTAGATGCGTATTTCACCGTAGTCCAGGTCAGCCATGTGGGTACACACGCTGTTAAGGAAATGACGGTCATGCGAAATGATGATCATGGTGCAATTACGTTCATTCAACACGCCTTCCAGCCAGCGAATGGTATTAATATCGAGGTTATTGGTAGGCTCGTCCAGCAGCATAATGTCTGGTTCCGAGAACAGCACCTGCGCCAGCAGGACTCGCAGTTTCCAGCCGGGAGCTACTTCGCTCATCGGGCCGTAATGCTGCTCCGTTGGGATACCGACACCGAGCAGTAATTCACCGGCACGCGCTTCGGCGGAATAACCGTCCATTTCAGCAAACTCGGCTTCCAGGTCACCGGCACGGATACCGTCTTCCTCGGTCATCTCCGGGTTGGCGTAGATCGCGTCTTTTTCAGACTTGACCGCCCACAGCTGTTCATGACCCATGATAACAGTGTCGATCACGTTATATTCTTCGTAGGCAAACTGGTCCTGTTTCAGTTTACCGATACGCTCATTGGGATCTTTTGAAACATTGCCCGCAGTCGGCTCCAGGTCTTCACCGAGGATTTTCATGAATGTGGATTTACCACAGCCATTAGCGCCGATCAGGCCATAGCGATTACCATCGCCGAATTTAACAGAAACGTTTTCAAACAGTGGTTTGGCACCAAACTGCATGGTGATATTTGCGGTTGCTAACATTGTTTTTTTACCGGTGTATAAGTTTTATATTGTAAGTTGTAAGTAAAAGCGTTTTAAGCAGCGTTGCGGTTCTGCTGCTGGTTGCCCGGGCGTTTTTTACTGCTGCGCTGTTTTTGCCACGGCGTTGCATCACTGTTGCCATGACCGTTATTCCGCTGGCGGGCATTTTTACCCGGTCGTGATGGCCGCTTGTTCGCGGGCCGTGATTTTCTCTGCTGGCCACCGCCGCCGCGTCCGCGGTTAATCGGTTCGGCTTTAATGGACGGATCCGGCTCAAAACCGTCGATCACGTCTTTAGGAATATCGCGTTTGATCAGCTTTTCAATATCTTTCAGCAGTTTCAGTTCGTCCACGCACACCAGTGACATGGCTTCGCCTTCGTTACCGGCGCGACCGGTACGTCCGATACGGTGCACATAGTCTTCGGCAACATTCGGCAGTTCAAAATTGACCACGTGCGGCAGCTGGTCAATGTCGATACCACGGGCGGCGATATCGGTGGCAACCAGTACGCGTACGGAACCGGCTTTAAAGTCGGCCAGTGCACGGGTGCGGGCGCCCTGGCTTTTATTGCCATGAATCGCGGCAGCGGTGATGCCGTCCTTGTTTAACTGTTCGGCAAGGCGGTTGGCACCGTGCTTGGTTCGGTTAAATACCAGTACCTGCTGCCAGTTATTGCTGCCAATCAGAAACGACAGTAGTTCGCGTTTGCGGCTTTTGTCGACCGGGTGTACTACCTGGGTGACGGTGTCGGTTGCCGCGTTCTGCCGTGCCACTTCAATCAGTGCCGGTGATTTAAGCAGGCCGTTGGCCAGCTTTTTAATATCATTGGAAAAGGTAGCGGAGAACAGCAGGGTCTGTTTGTTCTTCGGCACCAGTGCCAGTACCTTTTTAATATCGTGAATAAACCCCATGTCAAGCATGCGGTCGGCTTCGTCCAGCACCAGGATATCGATACTGGATAGATCAACCGAACGCTGACTGACATGGTCGAGCAGGCGGCCGGGTGTTGCCACCAGTATATCCACGCCCTTGATCAGCTTCATTTTCTGCGGGTTGATACTGACCCCGCCGAAAACCACGGTAGAGCGCAACGGCAGGTAACGGCCGTAGTCACGCACGCTTTCCGCCACCTGGGCGGCCAGTTCACGGGTCGGTGTCAGAACCAGCGCGCGCAGCGGACGACGGCCCTTGCGCGGTTTGTCGGTTTCCATCAAACGCTGCAGCAGGGGCAGGGTGAAACCGGCGGTCTTGCCGGTGCCTGTCTGTGCGCCCCCCATAAGGTCGCGTCCTTCAAGGACTACAGGGATTGCCTGTTTTTGGATTGGTGTAGGTGTGCTGTAACCTTTTTCAGATACAGCACGGTGTAATTCGGCGCTAAGGCCGAGGGCTTTAAAAGACATCGATGATGTTCTCCAGAAACCGGCCATCTCACGTTATGTGAATCGGTCCAGGCGGAAACTTGTTAGTGTTCTATGAGGTGAATCGGGAAGGATTACCGCTTTAAAAACAGGTGCAGACCGATGTACACCAAAAATAGAAGGCGTATTATACCTGAAAACGAATCTAAAATGTGAATAAATTAATACGATAAAAAAACTGTTTCACCATAGAGGCACAGAGGAAAGCTTTTTTTCTATTATTAACGCCGCCGCAGGCGCAGTTAATAAAATAAAACTCTGTGTCCTCTGTGCCTCTGTGGTGAATATCGTGTTTGTTTTAATTTCTTCTACGACTGTCGTTTTTTCTGCGGTTATGTTCAACGGTTTCACCCAGGTGGGTCACCAGCGGGAAGCTGACATCGGTGATCTTGCGCCATTCGCCGCGCCTCGGGGTCAGCTCGGTTTTGTTTTCCTGTATCACATGGCTGTCTTTGAGGAATTTCTGCAGCTGTAACAGGCGGTCCATTTTGGCCAGGTCTTTTTTACTCAGGTCCATGGCCGCATCCACCCAGATATCAACAATGTCATACAGGGTCTGTTTTGTAATCGGGTGCACCATCTGGCGGATCTTTTTGATGGAACGAATGGTGTTGTGTGACTGGTTATGGCTTTTCAGGTAATCTTCCACCGCCTGCACGCCCTGGCCGTCTTCTACCAGTACGTCAATCACGCCCATGTCATAGAGTTCACCGGCCGACCAGGTCTTGCCGCTTAAAATCAGCCGTTCGGCAAGCGCCGGACCGATACGCCGGGTAAGCAGGTTGTAGGCGCCCATGCCGGGGAACAGGTTAAACATGATTTCAGGGAAACCCATTTTGGAACTGCGCTCGGCAATAATCACATCGCAGGACAGGGCGATTTCAAAACCACCACCCAGCGCCTGTCCCTGCACCAGTGAAATCAGTGTAATGGGCAGATCCAGGTTATCAATGTTACGGTGCAGCAAGTTGATGCACTTGTGCGCGTAGTCCCTGAGCCGTTGCTTGTCACCGTCAGCGATCGATTGCCTGAACAATTCCAGGTCACCGCCAAGGTTATAGATGCCGGGAATTTTTGAAGCCAGTATCAGGTAACGGAACGGCCAGATAGAATCGGAATGCTGGGTCTTGTAAAGCGAGGTCAGCTGGTGTTGTGACTGGGTCAGTTCATCAATCAGCGTGGAGTTCATGCAGGGGCGTGGCTCCGGCTGCATCCAGCACCAGATCGAACTGGTTTCAGAATCATATCTTGTGGTGAACTGGGTAAAAGCATAAGGCTCCCCGTGGTGCTCCTGATGGTGCTCCCGGCCTTCTGTTTTTCCCTGTTTCTGTCGCTGTGTGGTATTTTTTTTGCGGGCAACTGCTGTATCGTCAATTTCCATTTTGATCACCTTTTTTATTATAAAACTGACACGATGCTGGGTACTATACTGATTAGTTCCAGTTAAAACAACAAATTAATTTATTTTTTAATAAGTTACCCAATCCCTATGATATTAGTATGAAAAAATTATAGACGGCCACGCCGAGAATCAGTAGTATTAGATCCTGTATTAAACATATTAATCGATGTTTACTTACCGGAAAGTAACGGGATTTAAATGCGGAGGGAACAGATAGAATCAACCAGTTCCATATCCATTAGTATAAAAATGGAATGGAATTACGCACACTAAAAAGAAAAAGAGTCTTATAATTATGTCATTCGATACAGTTGTTGAAATAATCGTCGATACAGTGCATTGCCAGCCTGAGCACGTTAAACCCGAAGCCGAGCTTTCAGCCCTGGGCATCGGCTCCCTTGAAGCCATTACCGTTATCTTTGAACTCGAGGAAGCTTTCGATATCGAGATTCCAAACGAAGTTATTCCGTCGATATTAACGGTCAATGACATTATGGTGAGACTGGAAGAAGCCCGTCAGTAATTTTACCCGGTATTTATCACCTTAGAGAATTTTAAATGAGCCGTTCCGTTGTTATTACCGGGCTGGGTGCCATTTCGGCTGCCGGTTTAAATGTTGCCGATTTCTGGAATTCACTGAAAGCCGGTCGCAGTGCAATCAAACCGCTTAGCCCTGCGGTTGAAAATGTAAAAATTCGCTTTGCCGCCCAGCTATCAGATTATAATCCTGAAAAGCATTTCTCAGCAGAAGAACTGACCTTGCTCGACCGTTATGCACAAATGGCCGTTATCGCGGCCAGGGAAGCGGCATCGGACGCCGGCCTGGAAATAAAAGACAATCCC
The DNA here is from genome assembly GCA_024278435.1 of Gammaproteobacteria bacterium. GTDB lineage: Bacteria > Pseudomonadota > Gammaproteobacteria > SZUA-229 > SZUA-229. The sequence goes on from JAJRTD010000296.1 coordinate 9,368, forward strand.
CTTGAGTCCGCCGCTGTTATTGTCGGCAGTGGCTGCTGTGCCAAGCACACTGATGAAGACACCTGCGTACAGCTGTATGAAAAACATCGCAAGCGGGTACACCCGCTGACCATACCCAAGGGCATGCCCAGCGCTGCGGCCAGCATGGTCAGTTTTCACCTGGGCATCAAGGGGCCGTCGTTCGTCCTGTCCAGCGCCTGCTCATCCGGTTCGCATGCCATTATCCAGGGCATGACCATGATCCAGTCGGGCATGGTTGATATGGCACTGGTTGGCGCCTCCGATGCACCGTTTACCTTTGGCCTGCTCAAGTCATGGGACGCCTTGCGCGTTGTCTCCGATGACACCTGCCGGCCTTTCTGTAAGGACCGCAGCGGCCTGATCCTGGGCGAGGGTGCCGGCATGCTGGTAATAGAGTCCAGGGAACATGCTGAAAAACGCGGGGCAAAGATGTATGCAGAACTGGCTGGCTGTGGCATGACTTCCGATGCCGGTCATATTACACGCCCGGATATAGACGGCATATCCGGCGCCATGAACCAGGCCCTGAAGATGGCCGGTATCGATGTCAGTGAGCTGGCTTATATCAATGCACACGGTACCGGTACCGAGCTCAATGACCTGACCGAAACCCGGGCCATCCACCAGGTTTTTGCCGGGCATGCGAAAAATATTGCGATCTCGTCAACCAAGGCAATACATGGCCATGCCCTGGGTGCCTCCAGCGCGCTGGAGCTGGTAGCCACCACCATGGCCATGGCGAACGATATTATTCCACCCACCGTCAACTATACAACGCCGGATGAGCAATGCGACCTGGACTATGTTCCCAATACGGCGCGGCAACAGCGCATTGATACAGCGCTGTCCAACTCCTTTGCCTTTGGTGGATTAAACGCGGTCATCGCGCTTAAAAAACTCACACAATAAAGTCATATCATGTCTAGCGATATCTATAAAACACTACGCGATAAAAACATTTACCCCTACGCTTCGGATGAACTGCTGAAATATGAAAAGCAGCTGACAAAATATTTCACCCGCGAATACAAACGTTACCGGAATGAACCGCAGCAGGTCATTGATATCAGCCAGGGGCCGCTGGCGCTGGCGGCTGATGACCTTGCCGACCAGCATTATGATGAAGGCATCGAGTTTTTCAAGACCTTCCTCGACAAAGAGACCATGTCCTATACCATGGCCTATTTTGACGAAGACCCTGACAAGGCCCTTGCCAGCGATAAAACACTGGGCGAAGCACAAACCGGCAAGTTCAGGCTAATTGCCTCAAGAATCAATTTTCAGGGGGCAGAACACCTGCTCAATATCGGCTGTGGTTTCGGTTATTTTGAATCGTTTCTGCTAGAGAATTACCCGCAGTTGAAGATCACCTCAACCACCCACAGTAAAGACCAGTTTGATTTTATTACCGGGCGCACAAAAGACAGCTCTGATGCACTGTCGTCTGATCGCTTCCAGCTGTTTTTCGGTGAAATCAACAGTGACACGGTTAACACCCTGGGCGCCGGCAAGTACGATGCCGCCTGTTCGGTCGGCCTGATGGAACAGATAAACAATATTGCTGAATTTTTTGACATCATCAGCCAGTTACTGGTGGCCGACGGCCGCATGTTTCACCACCTTATTGTATCGCGTGATTTAATTCCGCAGTTTCTTGACCCGGATAAAACCCTGATCGGCGACTAC
>JAJRTD010000297.1 GCA_024278435.1 Gammaproteobacteria bacterium
AGACCCGGTTTATCACGTAGCCGATGACAAGCTGGCGTGAGTAATCAGTAATCGGGTTGCGTGAAACACGAAGAAAAAACCGGTTTTGTCCGCAAATGAACGCTAATAAACGCAAATAAAAAACTTAGGGGGTGCTCCGAATAAGTCCTTATTGTTACACGTCCGGGTTGTGTTAAAAGCCTTGCTTTCAGTATGATATCTCCTGTAAAAAACGTTTTTTATTAGCGTTTATTTGCGGATGAATTCCATGTTTTTCACGACAAAAAAAACCGGCCTCATTTACCACGAGGCCGGTTCCTGTTGCAGCAGTAGGCTAATGTTACATATTACAGCCGGATTGCTTGTCCTTAAAGCCCAGTGCATAAAGTATTTTTGTGGCAGGGCAGAAGCCGGTGAAACCCATCTGGAACAGGTTGGCACCGACAAAAAAGGTCAGCCACAACCAGCTCATTTCAGTCAGATCGATTTGACCTGTAAAGTGAGCGGCAGCAAGGCTGCCCATGATTACCAGACCGGCAAAAATTCCAATAACACTAAAAACTCGCATATTTATTCTCTGTAGTTAATTGATGAAATGATTTAATTTTGCCAATAATTCTACCATATATTCGCCTGCCTCTTATGTGCCTGTGGTTACACAGGCTTGTGAATAGACTGTTCAGGCAGAAAAAAACCGGTGTACTGTCCGCTTGGTATGGACAGTACACCGGTGTGACAAGCTTGCCCGAATCAGGCAACAACCGTTATTCTGGCATGGGTTGTACCCAGTACTTCGCCGCTTACCCAGTGAATAATATCGGTTTCGATGATGTATTCACCCGGTTCAGTGGGTTCGAAGATAACATCATAGCGTTCCGCTGAGTGCGCCCTGAGTTCGGTTGCCTGGACCGGATTAGGCAGTGGTCGGCCATCGGACATATAAACAGTACCGGTTAAACCGCCAAAGCGAATACGCTGCGGGTGATAGCCGGCACAGATATATCGTGCCAGCAGTTTTTCGCCGACTTTTACGGTAGGGGAAATGGCCGCCGCGCCAAACGCCGATGTACCGCTGCCATCAACACCGGTAATTACAAAATAATCCGGATTCAGGTCGTTTAAGCCCACGTCGGCTCCACAGGTACCTGCGGTCCATGAAAGGGTGTGCCAGGATGAGTCGATTTCATCCACCACCCAGAAGCACTCCAGGTCATATTTCGGACCATTTTCATACAGGGTGCCGATACCTTCCGGCGGGTCGACAATCAGGGCACCATACATGCCCATCTCGGCATGCAGAACCGTATTGGTATGGCAGTGGTAGAAATAGGTGCCGGCATGCATGGGGCGCCACTGGTAGGTGAAGCTGTTGCCGCGCACGTCCCAGCTGATATGGCCAACACCGTCACTTTCCCAGCCTGGCTCAATGCCATGATGATGAATGGTATGTGCCCACATCATGTTTACCGATAATACCGAGTGCACGATCTGGCCCTGGGTTACACGCATGGCCGGTGAAGGAAAGGTGCCGCCACCGCCCATGCCACCACCGCCATTGGTGAAGCCCCACATGGTAACGGTTTTGCCGTCATCCATGGTCAGCGGGATGTTCATATCAATACCGCGGTTATAGACCACGTCCGGTGTCACCAGGGTGTCATTGGTTTTCAGGTTTGCATCGTAGATATAGCAGGCATTGTTCATGCCGCCACCACCACCGCCACCGCGGTGCATCATCTGGACTGGTCGCTTGATTGTACTGTTTGTATTGTGTTTCATGACTGGTTTCCCCCTTATTCAAAAAAGATGTCGGTAATGGCGCCAAACAGGTAATAACCACCGGCTGCGGTCTGCGACATTTCAGAATGCAGATGCATGGGGTATTCGCCATGAGTTGCCGGTGGCCAGGAATCGGGCGGAACATCGAAGGGGTAGATAACATCAAGAATGCCGCGGTTGCTGTCCAGGTAGAGGCAGTCTTTTTCCCAGACATCGGGGCGGATAGTACCGTTTTGTGACAGCCATTCCATGTGGTTGCCGTGGGTGTGTACAGACTGTGAAGCCAGGCCGGAATTCAGAATGCGGATCAGGGTGCGGTCACCGATACTGCCATGCAGGGTGGAGCGAGGATCCTTCATATTATTAATGTTCGGGTCGCCGTTATCGGGGTGTCCGGGCGGACGGCCGCCGAGGCCATTCAGGGTGAAATAGCGTGGTACGTAGGCGGTATTCGGCGTACGGCCGCGACGCAGACGATCATGCCAGGTGGGGTCAATGTCGTGGAAAAACCAGAATTGCTGCTGGACAAAGGTTTTGCTGCCCGGGTACAGTTCATTTGAGCTATTCTGTGGCATTACGGCAAATGCGCCATGCAGGCCCAGCAGCTGGTTGTAGTTGCTGTTGGCATTATCATAAAACATGTAGGTGCCCGGATCGCCGGCAGTGAAACTGAAGGTCTTGCTGTCCCCGCCACGGACGATACCGCTGTCTGCCATGCCGTCAATAATAAAATTGTGATCACTGTTCAGGGTGTTGATCAGGGTGATTTCAATGGTGTCGCCCTGTTGCACGATCATGGGTTCACCGGGGATGTGCAGTGCGTTAGAGGCATTGCTATAGCCCCTGAAATACACATTGGTGCCGTCTACCTGCTGGATAAAACCATCGGTTATGTAATATGTTTTGCTAATGGTTGCTGCGTTAGCCCTGGGAGTCCAGGAAATTAAACCGATCCCGGCGAGGACTGAGCTGGTCAGGCCGGCGGTGCCGACTCTTAAAAAGTCTCTACGTTTCATTCATTTCACCTGTTTGCTGCATTTGGGAGGGAGGATTTCCCTGAATATTACAAAGGTGCGAGAGGGTCCAGACGAGATGATGACTCAGATTTTTTTGAGCTGCTGGCTGGTTTAAAAAAATTCAAACCGGCCGGTTACACTTCGTTACCGCGATTTAAGAATCCGTTTCACAGCAGTTAAACCACATGGTGCGCCGCTGTAATATTCTGGTTGAGGTGATTAAAGCAAAATTGAAAAACAGAGTCAGTGACAAATGGCACGCTCTTATGTGACTTGTATCACATAAGAAATAAAAGGGTATTCGGGGCGGGATTTAGCCTGCAAATTTATGACAGGCGGCCGGAAATTGCATGAATTGTTTGAACCGGATGACCGGTTCTGATCAGGTGGGGTTATTCAGCGTCCAGGATTCCCGGCATCTGCCGGTTTTCACCGACAAGAATCTTGCCGCGTTTAAGGATGATGCATTCCTGCTGCTCAAGTTTTTTCAGCAGCCGGCTGACAACCTCACGGGTGGTGCCCAGTTCCTGTGCCAGTTCCTGGTGGGTGATATCCAGCGTGTCCGAACCGCTGCGTTCAAACAGCCGGCCCAGCAGGCAGGCCAGCCGCATATCCAGCGGTTCAAAAGCGGTGGTGTAAAAATTCTGTACGATGGTGCAGACGGTGTCTACCAGGCTGGAAAGAATCAGCATGCGAAATGCGTCGGATACCCGCATGGCTTCATGAAAATCCTCCGCCTTGAACAGGATCAGGCTGATATCGCTTTCGGCGCAGGCGTTGGCGCGAAACGGACGATCATGAATCAGGCTGTTTATGCTCATCAAACAGGCATCACCCGGAAAAATCCGGTAGAGCGTCATTTCCCGGCCGTCTTCCGTTTCCTGGTAGATCCGGACGGTGCCGTCG
>JAJRTD010000298.1 GCA_024278435.1 Gammaproteobacteria bacterium
AAAGCCACCATCGGTGTCGCCGCCTACAGCTGGAACAATGACGGCGACAACAACAGCTACACGCCAAACGCAAGCAAAAAAGCCGATATAGATTCTGTCACCGGCCTGGAAATCAGCGGTGCCTTCCGCGCAGCCGGGTTTTCAGTCGACGCTGAATACAACTCGTTTAATGCCGATACGGTTGAAAAAGGATTTAACGGCGGCCTGTACAAGAACGGCTCAACCACGCTGACCAATGCGGCCGTTGAAGGTGGTTACATGTTCGGCAATACAATCGAGGTCGTTGCCGGTTACCAGAAACAGGACGCAGACGGTTATGCCACCGCATGGAACCGGACTTCTGTCGGCCTTAACTGGTTCATCAACAAGCATGATACCAAGGTACAGATGACCTACCGCAAGGGCGAAAACCTGAACGGTATTGAGAACAAAAACGAAGACGAACTGTACCTACAGGGCCAGTTCGTTTTCTAGGAAGCCTCTGAATAATGGTATTTTGAGCGAAGTCGAAAAATCCTGTATCTCGCAGCCAGTTGCCGGCACAGTGGTACAAGATCACCCAGCTTCGCCCGGGATGACAGAGCACTACTTGCTCAGGGTTTTCCAAGACTTCATTAAAGATATGGATTGAATGGACTCCTGCTTGCCAGGGATGGCTTTTTTCGGGGCCGGCAGTGATAACAAACCTGTTATCACTGCCGGCCCCATTTTTTTACGCTTCTCCTGCCATTGTAAAAATATTAATGATATAAAGAACCACTGGTTATTGTTATTTTGAACGAAGTCAAACAACATTGTAATCCGTGGCTTTCCAATAGCATAATGGTTTAAGATCTCTCGTCTGCTTGCTGGATAACAAAAAGCATATAAATCAGAAGCTCTATAAACAGATGAATATTCATCTGTTTCGGCAATATTCAGTATAATCAGCATAAATTTTAACTACCTGTTTTTTTCTCAAGGGCATTATTTATGGCGCAATACGTATACACCATGAACGGCGTTGGCAAGGTCGTTCCTCCGAAAAAAGTTATTCTTAAAGACATCAGCCTGAACTTTTTCCCTGGCGCAAAGATCGGCGTGCTCGGTTACAACGGCGCCGGCAAATCCACCCTGCTGCGTATTATGGCCGGTGTCGACAGCGATTTTATCGGCGAAGCCCGCCCTGCCACCGATCTGCGTATCGGCTATTTGCCACAGGAGCCGCAGCTGGATGACAGCAAGGATGTACGCGGCAATGTCGAGGAAGGTTTAAGCACGATCATTGACGCACAAAAACGCCTGGAAGAGGTTTACGCTGCCTACGCCGAAGCCGATGCCGACTTTGATGCGCTGGCCAACGAGCAGGCCAAACTGGAAAACATTATCCAGGCAGCGGATGCACATAACCTGGAGAACAAGCTGGAAGTGGCGGCCGATGCCCTGCGCCTGCCACCGTGGGATGCCGATGTCAGTACGCTCTCCGGTGGTGAGCGCCGCCGGGTCGCCCTGTGCCGGCTGCTGCTGTCCGCCCCCGATATGCTGATTCTCGATGAGCCCACCAACCACCTGGACGCCGAATCAGTAGCCTGGCTGGAACGCTTTCTCAAGGAATACACTGGCACCGTGGTGGCAGTTACCCATGACCGCTATTTCCTCGATAACGTTGCCGGCTGGATACTGGAACTGGACCGCGGCTACGGTATTCCCTGGGAAGGTAATTACTCCTCCTGGCTGGAACAGAAGGAACAGCGGCTGGCTGTTGAAGAGAAAAAGGAAGCCAGCCGGCAGAAAACCATCAAGGCCGAACTGGAATGGGTACGCTCCAGTCCAAAAGCGCGCCAGGCAAAAAGCAAGGCACGCATGCAGCGCTTTGAGGAACTGTCTTCAGCGGATTACCAGAAGCGTTCTGAAACACAGTCACTGTACATCCCCCCCGGTCCGCGCCTGGGTGAACTGGTCATTGAAGCCAACGGCATCAGCAAAAAATTCGGTGACAAGCTGCTCTATGAGAACCTGAGTTTCAGCCTGCCCCGTGGCGGCATTGTCGGTATTATCGGCCCCAACGGTGCCGGTAAAACCACCCTGTTCAGAATGATTACCGGTGAAGAGCAACCCGATGATGGTGAATTCAGAGTCGGTGAGACCGTACAGATTGCCTATGTTGACCAGTCGCGCGACAGCCTGACCGGCGACAACACGGTATGGAGTGAAATCTCCGATGGTCTGGATAATATTACCATTGGCAACTATACCGTGCCTTCACGCGGTTATGTCAGCCGCTTTAACTTCAAGGGTGAAGACCAGCAGAAATTTATCAAGGACCTGTCCGGCGGTGAGCGCAACCGCGTACACCTGGCCAAACTGATCAAAAGCGGCGGCAACCTGCTGCTGCTCGACGAACCCATCAATGACCTCGACGTGGAAACCCTGCGTGCACTGGAAGAAGCCCTGCTCAACTTCCCCGGCTGCGTGGTTGTTATTTCGCATGACCGCTGGTTCCTCGACCGCATCGCCACCCATATCCTGGCCTTTGAAGGTGACAGCACCGCTACCTGGTTTGAAGGCAACTACACCGAATATGAAGCCGACCGGGTTGCACGTTTAGGTGAAGAAGCGGTGATAAACCCGCACCGGATTAAATACAAAAAACTGGCCTGAACCGGCAAACGGCAAACGAACCACCTGGTCGGCACCTTGCATTTCGAACCGGTCTAAAAGTGCGCGGCTATTTGCAGCGATTATCGCTTAAATAGCAACTAACCGGCAGTTTTCAACTAGAATCTGTAAATCAGCTGATTCTTTACAAAAGACAGCGCAATACTCTGTTCGAGAGAAATGATTTACAAAGAAAATGGCATCATCACACGCAAAAAACGAATTAACCCGGCATGAAGCGCAAAATGCTTTACTACTGGGTATTAACCTTGAAACAGACAGTAAACAGAGCATAAGGCATTTCGTAAAAGTCGCTATTCAGACCTTTGATTTCATCTGCGCACATATCTATCAGCTGGAAACTAACAACAATAAAATAAAGGTCATCGACCATACAACCATCGTAAACGGCAGCGAACGCAGTGAAGCCGACACCGCTTCACTGCAATACATCATTACACGATCCCTTAGCACTCCCTCCTGTATCGTCGCCACTGAAAATAATGCTTATTTCGGTTTTTTACTTAAAGCCTGCAGCACCGTTGTGATTTTTGAAAACTCAACGGAACAGGGTCGGGAAAAACTGGAGAATATTTTCAACAAACCGGTACAAAAACTTGAATCGTTCTGTACACTGCTATCAAAAAACCCGGAGCATAAGAACAGCAGCCAGCAGGATGAGGAGAACAAACTTGATCAACTTACCCAGTTACCGGACCGCCGTGAATTTAAGTATACCCTTTTAAAAATCCTTTCCACCGCGATCCGGCAGAATTATTTCGGCGCCGTTATCTATCTGAATATCGATAACTTTAAATTCATCAATAACTCCATCGGCCACTCCACCGGTGACCTGGTTATCAGCGAAATAGCCGAACGCCTTAAAAAACTGTGCCGGGCCGGCGACCATATATTTCGAATGGGTGGCGATGAGTTTGTTTTTATCCTCAACCACCTCGGCGATGACATCGACAGTGCAACCATAACCACGCAGAACATAACCAGCCGCATTATGAACAGAATGCGTGAACCCGTTAAAATGGGCGCCAAGGATCTGCATTTAACATCAAGTATCGGCATCAGTGTTTTCCCCTCGTTAAACCCCGAGGACAATGACAGCGAGGGCATACTCAAGCAGGCCAATATGGCGATGTATAATGCCAAAAAGCGTGGTAAAAACTGCCTGACCTTTTTCAACCAGGAACTGCAGCATACCGCGAACGAACATTTTATTATCTACAACCAGCTGACCACCGCGATGGAAAAGGATGAATTCTCACTGGTCTACCAGCCGCTGGTCGATACAGAAGAAAACATTATCGGCGCCGAGGCACTGATTCGCTGGCACAATGACGAACTGGGCAATGTCCCACCGGACAGGTTTATTCACCTGACCGAGGAAAGCAGCCTGATTCTTGAAATCGGCGACTGGGTAATAGAAACCGCCTGCCAGTTTGTTAAACAGATAAAATCCCTGAACCGGGATCACGACAAATTCAAATACGTCAGCATTAATGTCAGCCCCAAGCAGCTGTCACATCCTGACTTTGTTAACAAGGTCAACAAGATAATACAGAAGACCGGCATAAACCCGTCCGATATACGCCTGGAATTTACCGAAAACCTGCTGTCTGAGGATATTGAAAAAACCATTACCAATATGAAACGGCTGAATGATAACAATATCGAGTTCCTGCTGGATGATTTCGGAACCGGCTACTCATCACTATCCTATCTTTACAAGCTACCCATCAGCGCAATCAAAATTGACAAGTCTTTTGTCAGCAGCTAAACAAATGATGACATTGAAAACAAGGTGATTGTTGACACCATTATCGCCATGTCAGAAAAAATGAAACTGCACTGTATCGTTGAAGGCGTTGAAACCCGCAAGAGCGCCGACTACTTTATCGACAAAAAAGTCTATGCCATTCAGGGTTATTTCTACCACACACCGATGCAGGGTGAAAAACTGCTTAGCCTGCTGCGTGATGAACAGGAAGTAAATACATAGGTCTGGAACGGCCTATGTAAACGGCACAGGAAATTTTTCTGTGTCGAGAGTGGATGTATACAGGAAGTACAGCTTAAGGATTACGATCTATTTGCCGCATGAAGGGAATAAAAACCGTCCAGCACGCTGAAACCGTATGCGGACTGATCATTACCGATTTCCTCGGTATAGCAGATGCGACCCAGTACTTCCTGGGAATAGCCATCCGGAAAACGCAACAGCACCTGCACCCGGTCTTCAAGCGTCAGGATCACGTCAGAAATAAAGCGAAAACCGCCCTTACCGATATTCTCAATATAATGCGACTTCTGGGAAAGGTGACTTTGCACTTCTCCATTGATAATTAATATTTGAATACAATAGCCTTCTGCCGAGGAACGATCCTGATTGCGTGTCATTATTATACATCTGATTATTTAAATTACTGATTAAGTATAGTTAAGAAAAAGCAATATATACTCAGGCGGCCTGATTTATACTGATTTTTTATACACTTAGAGTCAGAACATGTCTATCAGATTACCTGAACAGGAGTAGGCACTACTGATCTGAAGGTTTTTTGTGCGCTGTATTCAACTGTCGAAGATGTTCAAGCTTCTCTTTTATCTTCAGTTCAAGACCGCGGTCAACCGGATGATAATACTCACGCTCGCCCATAGTTTCAGGGAAATAAGTCTCACCGGCAGCAAAGGCTTCTGCCTCATCATGTGCGTAGCGGTAGTCTTTGCCATAACCCAGATCCTTCATAAACCGGGTCGGTGCATTGCGCAGGTGCTC
>JAJRTD010000025.1 GCA_024278435.1 Gammaproteobacteria bacterium
ATTTCTATGTGCGTGAGAAAAAACCGATTACCGACAAGGCAACATTATTTATCCGGAGTGAATTAAATGAAGAAGATATTAAATACACGGTTGAAATGAGCAATGGTGAAGTTCCGGTCAATAATTACCGGCTGATTATTAATCTGCCTGAAGGCATTGAATATGATCTTGGCAGCAGCGTACTTGATTCTGCAGCAATGGACGATCCCTACGTCAATGAGAACGTGATTGTCTACCGTTTCGGTGATCTCGGCAGTAACTGGACAAAAGAACTCAAGTTCAGGGGCCGCATCAAGGAAAGAGCCGATGGCAGTCTGGTAACCACCGGTTTTGTGATTCTTGATACCGATACAAAACGAAATATCCGCTCCACGCCGATCAAGAACAAACTGGAAGTGGCTCGCGCCCGTGCCGAAAGCCGCTCTGTTATCTACCAGGCCTATTTCGAACCACTGGGTACGGAACTGTCCTACATCAGTAAAAAGGCTATCCGCAAAGCCATCGAGGAGCTTGGTGAGGTTGATATCACTAGTGGAGAAGTTATCGGCTACTCTGATGACCGCCGTGTGCAGAACAGAAGTATCTGGTTATATGAAGACAATACCGCCTTGTCCAAAGCAAGGGCAAAAGTGGTCAGTGACTTTTTAGTCAACGAACTGAATCTGGATAAAGAACGAATTGTTGTCAAAGGCGCCGGCTCAGCCGAGCCTGTGGCACCGAATACCTCGGTGCAGGGGCGCTCATTAAACCGCCGTGCAGAGCTGGTGGTTAATACCAGTGAGGTTATCGGCCCGGGCAAGGTGGCGCTGGTTACTTCAGAAAGCGAGGTGAGCGAGATTGTCCTGGAAGGGCAGCCTGAATTCAAGATTGAAAAACTGATCGAGGCGCCGCCGGTTACCGAGCAGCTGGATATCAGTGCCTTTGACGAGTTCTGGATTAAAGATGCTACCCCGGGTTATGAATGGCTGATGCCGGATACGGGTTATTCACCGGCAATACCATCGGTTAACCTGGCGATCAAGCATAAACCTTCGGATAATTTCGAAATGCGCCTGAACGGTGAACCCATCAATCCACTGTTCTATTTTGGTGTTATCAATAATAAGACGAATACTGTTGCCCGAAGTTACTGGCAGGGTGTTCACCTGACTGATGGTGACAATCGTTTCGAATTTATTGTTAAAGATGATAATGGAAAAGTTATTAAAACACTGACACGCAATGTTGTCCTTGCCGGCTATCCGGTAAGAGCTGAGCTTGCGCCGGAATACTCAAGGTTGATCGCAGATGGTCGAAACGTACCGGTGGTTGCCATCCGGGTCTTTGATAAAGACGGCCACTTCGCTCGACCGGGTTCACGTGGCAAATTCAAGCTGTCAGAGCCTTATATTTCTCAACAGGCAGTGGAAGCGCTGCAGGTGAATCGTCTGTCAGGACTGAATCGTAAAGACCCGGAATATGTGGTTGGTCAGAATGGTATTGCCTATATTGTGCTCGAGCCGACCACCATAACCGGCAAGCTTGAAGTTGAACTGCCTTTCACCGGTCGTAAAAAATCACGTTTGCTGACATGGATACAGCCAGAGGTTCGTGACTGGATAATGGTTGGCCTGGCTGAAGGTACGGCTGGTTATAATGCTGTTTCCGGAAACAGTGAATCGCTGAGTGCTGCTGATGTTAACGACGAATTCTACGGTAACGGCAAGATTGCTTTTTATGCAAAAGGTAAGGTAAAAGGTGATTGGTTGCTGACAACGTCTTATGATACTTCAAAACAGAAACTGGCCGGTGATAACCGCGTTAACCAGTTAATTGATCCGAATACTTATTACACAATATACGGTGATAACACACGCCAGCGTTATGATGCATCCAGTGCCGAGAAGCTTTATATAAAAATTGAGCGTCAGCAGTTCTATGCATTGTTCGGTGATATGGATACCGGCCTGACAATTACCGATCTGTCCAAATTCAACCGTCGTATGACAGGTGTTAAATCAGAATACGATGATGGTAAATATGCCTACACCGCCTTTGCTGCTGAAAACGTCAACAACTTTATAAAAGATGAAATCCAGGGTGAGGGTATATCCGGGCTGTACCGCTTAAGCGGAAAAAATATTGTTATCAACAGTGACGAGATTGTGATCGAAACACGTGACCGTTTCCGCAGTGAGATCATTGTTAAAACAGAAAGCATGCGCCGTTATCTTGATTACAGCATTGATTATAGCGATGGCACCATCTATTTCCGCCGGCCGATCCCAAGTCGTGATGAAAACTTCAACCCGATATTTATTGTTGCTGATTATGAGGTTGAAACCCCGGTGAAAGGTGATATTACCGCCGGTGGTCGTGCTTCTGTTAAATTAAATGAAGGCAAGACTGAAATTGGCGGAACACTGATACATGATGCGAGTTATCAGAACAAGGGTGATTTAATCGGTGCAGATGCACGCATTGAGCTGGATACGCAAACAGAAATTAGACTGGAAGCAGCGACCACTGCTGTTACATCGGGCAAGAACGATCTGACCGGCTCAGCTTACTCTGCTGAAGTTGTTCACGGGGGCGACAAATTTAAAGGCCGTGTCTATGCCAAACAGCAGGATGAGGACTTTGGCCTGGGACAACAGTCAATCAGCCAGAAAGGTACACGTAAATACGGTGCCGAAGGTAATTACCGCTTTAACAAGAATACGGCAGTAGAAGGTAAGGTTTACCACGAAGACACTCTGGCAACCGGCAGTCGACGTGATGTCGCTGAAGCAAATGTTATCTATAATAAACGCGATTACACATTAAATACCGGTGCCCGCATGGCACAGGACAAGGGTATCAGCAACAGTGCAAACAGATCAAACCTGCTGCTGCTGGGAGCCAGTAAAAGCTTCCTGCAGGATATGGTGAAACTGCGTGCTAATGCGGAAATCGCCGTCAAATCAGCGAATGAAAACGTGGATTATCCTTCACGTTATATCCTGGGAGCTGATTATTTTGTTACGCCGGCGGTTAACCTGTTTGCTGAAAATGAGTGGACGGTGGGCCGCGACCAGGATACCCAGATGGCCCGGGCCGGTGTTCGTTCAACACCGTGGTTAAACGCAAAAATAAATACAGCGGTTAACCAGGAAACCAATGAGAATGGTATTCGATCTTTTGCCACCCTCGGTCTGACCCAGGGCTTCCCGATTTCAAAACGCTGGAGTGGCGATGTTTCATTTGATCAGGCCAGAACCCTGCGCACACCCGGCGGTACGCCGTTCAACCCCAATGTTCCAATTGCACAGGGCACGGCCAATAATGACTTTACCGCGATTTCGCTAGGTACCACCTATAATGCCCGCAACTATACAGTGAACAACCGGGTTGAATTACGTAACGCACAGCAGGAAGACAAGTACGGTCTTATCGTTAACTGGGAAAGAAATCTGATGGCCGGCATTGGTTATTCGGCAACAACAAAAGTATTCAAAACCGACCGTAATACCGGCGGTGGCATACTCGATGGTGATGTCCGCTTCTCCCTGGCTTATCGTCCGCTGCAGTCACGCTGGATAGCGCTGAACCGTCTTGATTTCAAATTCAGATCCGATACCGATATTATCGGGGTGAAAACCCGTCAGCGTAAACTGATTGAAAATCTGACAACTAACTTCCTGATCGATGACCGCAACCAGTTGTCATTTAACTTTGGCCTGAAATATGTCATCGACAGTTTTGACGGTGACGAATACAGCGGCATTACCAACCTGCTGGGTACCGAGTACCGCCATGACCTGAGCGATGTTTTTGATGTCGGTGTACATGCCAATAGCTACTATTCATCGAATTCAAAGATCATGAAATACTCAACCGGTGTTTCCGTTGGCTGGAACATGATGCGCAATATCTGGTTGAGTGTCGGTTATAACTTCGATGGCTTTGAAGACCGTGATTTCTCCGCTGCCGGTTATACCTCGAGCGGCCCCTATGTCCGCTTCCGCATGAAGTTTGACCAGGATACGGCTGCCGAAGTACAGTCATGGTTGAATTAGACAAGCAGTTATAAGTTACAGGTTTTAAGTAAAGTCACTGCTGTCCCGTTAAGGATACTCTGAATAAGTGTCATTCAGAGCGCAGCGAAGAATCTTATGCTCCGTAACTATCTGATTACACTGTGGTATAAGATCCTTCGACTTCGCTCAGGATGACAATAAGGACTTATTCAGAGTATCCTTAACTGTTTTTATATCAGCCCCATAC
>JAJRTD010000299.1 GCA_024278435.1 Gammaproteobacteria bacterium
CTAAAAAATCAGAGCCATGAATTTTTTAAAAACAACGATAGCGGAGCAAACACCCTGTGGCGCTGCTCCCATCAAAGCAACACCGAAGTATACGGCGATAAAAACCAGTTGATCGAATGGAACGGCGCTCTACGCTGGCAGTACAGCGATGAAGACCTGCATATAACCGCCGCCGACTATGGCGGCCACGCCACGCGTTATCCACTAAACACAAATCAGCATCCGGATATTTTTCAACCATTGGCACCGGCCATGCTGAAACTGCAGAAAAGGCTGAAACAGGCATTTGATCCAGACAACATCCTGAATCCCGGCCGCCTGTACACTGACCTGTAAACGTAAACAGCAAAACCGACCATAATATGAAAACCGATATCAGCAGCGACTACCAGCAAACGCCTGAAGGAAAAACCGCCAACAAGATTCTGCGCAGCTGCGTGCACTGCGGTTTCTGCAATGCCACCTGCCCGACCTACCAGCTTCTGGGCAACGAACTCGATGGCCCGCGCGGCCGCATCTACCTGATCAAGCAGGTACTGGAAGGCAGGGATCCCGGTAGAGAAACTCAGCTGCACCTCGACCGATGTCTGACCTGCCGTAACTGCGAAAGCACCTGCCCTTCAGGTGTAAATTACAGTGAGCTGTTAAATATCGGCCGGTCTATTGTCAATAAAAAAGTAACACGAAGCCTGTTTCAGCGCACGCTGCATTTTTCTCTGAGAAAACTGTTCCTCAGCCGTTTTTTATTTACTGCTTTACTGAAAACCGGACAGACCCTGAAACCGGTTCTGCCGGCTTCGCTGAAAGCATCGATACCTGACCGGCAACTACAACCGGATTTCACCAGACAATCGCATAACAGAAAAATCCTGCTGATTACCGGCTGCGTGCAACCTGCTCTAAAACCCAATATCGATAGCGCCGCCAGGATCGTCTTCGACAAACTGGACATCGAATGCATCGAATCACCGGACACACAGTGCTGTGGTTCACTCAGCCACCACCTGAACGCCGAAGAAGAAGCCTTCCGTATCATAAAAAACAATATCGATAACTGGTGGCCGCTGATCGAAAACAAAACCATTGAGGCTATCTGCATGACAGCCAGCGGCTGCGGCGTGGCGATAAAAGAATATGCACAACTACTGGCGCACGACAGCGAATATGCCGACAAGGCAAAAACTGTCAGCCGCCTGTATAAAGACCCGATAGAAATCATCAGCGCCGGCAGCTACGGTGACAGAAAAACCGCCATCGCTAAACTGATGGCAAACCGCAAAGCTCCGGAAACACCGCAACGGATAGCCTTCCACCCGCCCTGCACCCTGCAACATGGCATGCAGTTAAAAAACCTGGTTGAACCCCTGCTGGAGAATTGCGGTTACACGCTATTGCCATTTAAAGACAGTCATCTATGTTGTGGCTCTGCCGGCACTTACTCTATCACCCAGAAATCACTGTCACAGCAGTTACTGGCGAACAAACTCAATAACATCGAAGACAAAAAACCGGAACTGATTATTACCGCCAATATAGGCTGCCAGTTACACCTGCAAAGCGGTACGCAAATCCCGGTCAGACACTGGCTGGAGCTACTAATACAGAATTAAACCTCACTGCTAAGGATACTCTGAATAAGTGTCATTCAGAGCGTTAGCGGGCTGAGATAAGTAACCGCTAAAACCTCTCCAGACACTCCAACATTACAAATTCTCGCAAGCTTAATTAGCATAAAAAGTAAAACCAATACACTTGCTAGCGATATAAGTTTTCCTGGGACGTCCGACTTCAAATCAAACACATGATAGAGCAAGCCTGAAGCATACTGATATAACGGGAACCCCATACCCGTGATCCCAGTTTTGTCGCCCCTTACATCAACTCGAGGGTAAAGAATGTTAGCGGACTAAGAGTAGAAGTTTTTTGCAACAGCCGCAGTGTCTGCCTGCCTCCATTTATGCGTATGTGACACATCTTGGATCAATAAGGGAATATGCAAGACTATAAAAAGCAAACAAAAAACATATACCGCTTTAATTTTTAGCTCCATTTTTAACCTATAAATCAATATATTAAAACGATATATACAGCTATCGAACAGCTACATGTTAACAACTATAAGAACTATCACTGCAAGACAACTAAGGAAGATTATACATAAAATGATATGCCGCAGAATATAACCTTATACATATCAGTAGTTGAATCGCTATATTTCTGGCAAAATACCCGGTTTCATCATTCAAGAACACAGCCATTTAAACAGGAAACCCTATGAGCATTACTTCATTCAACCCACCCGTTCGCACCTTAATGGGCCCCGGCCCGTCCGACGTCCACCCGCGCGTCACCGGCGCCATGGCTCGTCCCTGCATCGGCCATCTGGACCCCGCCTTTGTCGGCATGATGGATGAAGTAAAAACCATGCTGCAATACGCTTTCCAAACCAAAAACCAGCTCACCATCCCGGTTTCCGCGCCGGGCTCGGCCGGCATGGAAGCCACCTTCCAGAACTTGCTGGAGCATGGGGACAAAGCCATCGTCTGCCAGAACGGGGTTTTCGGCGGGCGCATGAAGGAAGTGGTTGAGCGCTGCGGCGCCACCGCGGTCATGGTGGAAGACGACTGGGGCAAGCCGGTTGACCCGCAAAAAGTCGAGGATGCTTTCAAGGCCAACCCGGACGCCAAACTGCTGGCCTTTGTTCACGCCGAGACCTCGACCGGCGCGCGCTCGGACGCCGAAGCCCTGAGCGCCATCGCACACCACCACGATGCCCTGGTGCTGGTCGATGCCGTCACCTCGCTGGGCGGCAGCGAGCTGCGTGTCGATGACTGGGAAATCGACGCCATCTATTCCGGCAGTCAGAAGTGCCTGTCCTGCACACCCGGCATCTCACCGGTCAGTTTCAGCCAGCGCGCCATTGACGTGATTACCAGCCGCAAGTCGCGGGTACAGAGCTGGTTCCTCGACACCAACCTGGTCATGGGTTACTGGGGCCCGAACGCCAAACGCGCCTATCACCATACCGCACCGGTAAACGCTTTATATGCACTACATGAATCACTGGTCATGCTGCAGGACGAAGGCCTGGAAAATTCCTGGGCCCGTCACACCAGCAACCACCTGGCCTTGCGTGCCGGCATCGAAGCCATGGGACTGTCATTTATC
>JAJRTD010000300.1 GCA_024278435.1 Gammaproteobacteria bacterium
AGCGATTTATACAAGCTGGCGCGTGTAACACCTGCTTTCTCAGCAACATCGGTCATGCCCTTCGCTCTGGCAGCAGTATTTAAAGCATGAACAAGATCGGTAATATCACCTGTTGCTGCAACTTCTTTAAGAAAACCCTGAATGTCTTCATCAGTTTCAAGGTAATCAGCTACATCGAAAGCACTAATTGTCGTTTTCATTGTTCACTCCAGTTCATCCAGTATTTGTTTTGCGTGTTTTATATCATTGCTCTGACTAGATTTATCGCCACCAACAAGCAATAAAATAACTTGCTTGCTACGTATGGTGTAATAAATACGCAAGCCACCGCCAAAGAAAAAACGCAATTCAAAGAGGTTATTGTCTACACGCTTAAAATGCCGAAATTATTGTTTTTCAGACGGTCTAACCGTGCTAGGACTTTGCGTTTTACTGCAATATCCTTCAGTCCCTTGAGCCATTTATTAAAATGGTTCGTTGCATTTATTTCCTTTTCCACACCGTCACTGTATCTTACAGGATACAGAATAACAACTATTTTAGAATAAATTAAATATCATTTAATCCGTAAAAACATAACTTTTGAATGTCTCCTTTACACAAATTTACTCGCTATTTGACATTTTCCGCCAAGGTCGGCTTTGTGGTGTTAGCCGTCCTTAACCAACAACGCTCAAATCTACGTTTTCAACAAACACAGTGCTCGTGTTACAGCAGATTCATCAATCGAATCAAACGTCTCCATATCCGAAACCGTTATCACCCCCGCTACATCGATCCACCCGGCACCATCGAGCCAGCCGGGCAGCGCCACCGTGCCCTGGTACTGGCGTGGAATCACGTAGCAGCTGCCATTACGGTATAAACAGTTATAGGCCATATCCTGTGCTGTTAGCTGCTCAATATATTTCCATGATGACGCCTGATCCGAAAACCGTTTCACCGTTAACGGGTAATCGCTATCGCCGCCATTATGTTTCCAGTGGCTTCTCTCGATACTGAAAATCGGCTCGCGGACAAAGCCCTGAAAGTGCAGGTGATTAACCGATGCACCTGCTGCCAGGCTGTTATAACCGACTCCAAATCCGGGGAGGCTTTGCGTGACCGATGCCAGCAGTGAAAAAATATAATCATGATTATCCAGGTCAAGAACCTGCGGGCAGTTATTTTCTGCAGCAACGGCAATCAGCAGGTGGTAGGGCGCAAACGGAAACTTGTTATACAGAACACGCAGCGGTTTTTCCAGATAGTTTCCCTGCCACAGAATTTCCGGCTTTAAAAACGGTTTATTAAAATGAAACCGGTTTTCATCAAAAGGCTGGATGATAGAATTCAGCACCTGTTTTGATGCCCGCGCCGGACGCAACTGGCGCATAACATTAAAAGCGATTTCCCAGCAAACGTCTCCGCTACCTGCCTGCCTGCTCTGCCACACCGGGAGATCATCCAGGTGCATGGTTAACAGCTGTTTAAAGACATCAGCATCATCCGGCGGCGCTTCCAGCGTACCGGCGTTAAAACTTTTCTTCAGGGCTGAAAAATTGTTTTTTAAATCATCCGCCAGTTCGTTTTTTAAATACTCATCCTGCAGGCTGTTGGCCAGCACCAGGATAAACGCACCCGGCTCGTCATCCGCCAGCATGTTTTTTAACTGGTTAACAAACAGGGTTTTAAATTGATGCAAGTCTTCGGCAATAAACATAAAAAAACTGTTTGCCACAGAGGCACAGAGAACACGGAGGTTCTAATTGTTTGGCGCCTGCAGCGCACAAAACAATAGACATGTTTTCTCTGTGACCCCTGTGCCTCTGTGGTGAAAAATAACTTTTAAGGCATACTGCGCTTGCTGCGCAGCCATTTGGTCAGCGGCCGCCAGTCTTCCAGGTCCTGGTAGACCTGTGACGGTGCCATTTCGAATATGCCGATGCCACGCTCTTCGGCACGGATGTAATTCTGGGTATCACGCAGGGTGGCAATATAGGGCAGCTTCATGGCTTTTATAAAGTCATAAAGCTCGGAGAATATAATGGTGTTTTCACGCACCCGGTTGGCCACCACACCGATCTTGACTTCCTTGCGTGCCACCCGGCCGTTTTTCTGTACTTCTGCCATGTATTTTGTTGCTGCGCGCATATCGATCGGTGACGGCAGTACCGGAAAAATCACGGTTTCAACCTTGCGCATCAACTGGGTAAGCTCTTTACCGTGCACCCGGGCCGGTGCATCCATGATCAGGAAATCGGTGTCTTTGGCAACACGCAGCGGATCTTTATGGGCGGCAATGCCTTCTATATGCGGCCACTTTTCATCACGGGCTTCTAGCCACGCCATGCTGGATTCCTGCGGGTCGTAATCAGCCAGCACCACCTTTTTACTCATTGCCGAAGCAAAGTAGCTTGCCAGGTTGGTTGAGATGGTACTTTTACCGCAGCCGCCTTTGGCATTTAACACCATAATGGTACGCATTGATTTCTCCCGGTTCAGTATCAGGCTAACGTTAGCACTCAAGCGGCCTACATTAACAAATAACGTCTGCGCTTAAAACAGGCCGCTGCCTTTCAATGACAAAAGGCCAGCGGCCATCGACTATCTTTACAGCTGTTTAACGCCGGCAATCAGTTCCGACACGGCTTTCTGGCCGTCACCGTATAACATCCGGGTGTTGTCGGCATAAAACAGGTGGTTCTCAATACCGGAGAAACCGGCGCCTTTGCCGCGTTTGATGACAATCACGTTCTGCGCCTTGTCGGCATCCAGAATCGGCATGCCGTAAATCGGGCTTTCGGGGTTGCTTCTGGCAACCGGGTTAACCACGTCATTGGCACCGATAACCAGTGCCACATCAGCGGTGGGGAATTCCGGGTTTACTTCTTCCAGGTCGAGGATATTATCGTAATCCACCCCGGCTTCTGCCAGCAGTACATTCATATGACCGGGCATACGGCCGGCCACCGGGTGAATGGCGTATTTCACATCCACGCCGCGGGCTTCCAGCAGGTCTTCCAGTTCTTTCAGCTTGTGCTGCGCCTGCGCTACCGCCATGCCGTAGCCGGGCACAATAATCACTTTTTGCGCATAGGCCATCATGATCGCTGCATCGTTGGCCTGGATTTCCTTCATGCTGCCTTCAATTTCCTCTTCGGCTGCCGCGCCACCGTCACTGCCGAAGCTGCTGAACAGCACATTGGAAATCGGCCGGTTCATGGCCTTGGCCATCAGCTGGGTCAACAGCGTGCCGGAGGAACCAACCACGGTACCGGCGATAATCATTGCCGCGTTGTTTAATACAAAACCTTCGAAGGCAACCGCCAGGCCGGTAAGGGCATTAAACAGGGAAATCACCACTGGCATATCGGCACCGCCAATCGGCAGGGTGACCATCACACCCAGCACCAGCGCCAGGATAAAGAAGATAATGACATGATTGAAGCTGACCGGATGACCGGTTGCTACCAGGTAGCCGAATACACAGACCGCGAGAAACAGGCCGATATTCATGATCTGGTGCATCGGCAGGCGCATGGTCTTTTTCATAATGCCCTGCAACTTGGCAAAGGCCACCGCCGAGCCGGAGAATGAAATCGCACCAATCACCGCGCCCAGTACCGCCAGCACCTGCACGGTCAGACCATGACCTTCCGCTCCGGCGGACAACTTGACCAGCTCTACCGCGGCAATGGCCGCCGCTGCGCCGCCACCCATACCGTTATACATGGCAATCATCTGCGGCATATCGGTCATGGCTACGCGTTTGGCTGTGATATAAGCCACTGCCGAACCGAGAATAATCGCTACCAGCATCAGCTGCAGGTTAATACTGCCAATATCGAGTTTAATGTCCGGCGCACCAAATGTAGCCAGTGAGGCAACCACCATGGCAATACCCGCCCAGACAATACCGCGATGCGCGGTGACCGGTGAGGACATCTGTTTCAGACCGATAATAAAGACCGCTGCAGTAACAAAGTAAACCGCGTCAATAACTATACTGATACCCATTATTGCGCTCCTTCCTGGCCGGCCGATGGTTTCGGTTTATGCTGGAACATTTCCAGCATACGAACCGTGGCCACATAACCGCCAACCGCATTACCGGCTGCCATGGCAACTGCGATAAATCCGATGCTCAGTTCAAGCACACCTTCCGCCTGTCCCATGACAATCATGGCGCCAACCAGCACGATACCGTGCACAAAGTTGGAACCGGACATTAACGGCGTATGTAAAATAACCGGCACCCGGCTGATGACCTCATAACCGGTAAATGCCGACAGCATAAATATGTATAACGCGGGTAAACCTTCAATCATTACTCTGCACCGCCTTCATTTGTATTTGCGTAGCGCTCATGCACAATGGCACCATCGTGGGTTAACAGGCAGCCGGCGATAACATCGTCTTCCAGGTCCAGCTGCAGCTCACCGTCTTCATTAATAAACGGCGACACCAGGTTAAACAGGTTTTTGGAATACATTTCACTGGCATGAACCGGCAGCTCGCTGGGCACGTTCAGCGGCCCGTGAACAGTCACCCGCTCCTGGTATTCAATGGTTTCGCCGGGTTTTGTCAGCTCGCAGTTGCCGCCGCCTTCAGACGCCAGGTCAACAATGACGGCACCGGTCTTCATGTCGGCAACCATGGCTTCGCTGATAATTTTCGGTGATGGCCGGCCGGGAATTGCGGCGGTGCTGATCACCACATCCGCCATGGCGATATGTTTTGCCAGCACGTCCTGCTGCTGCTGTTTTTCTTC
>JAJRTD010000301.1 GCA_024278435.1 Gammaproteobacteria bacterium
AATACGGCCTATTTCTGTTGCCTCGCCGGTGGCGATGACTTCACCACGGCCCCGGCCGCGCAACACGATGGTACCGGCATAGGCGATATCGGCGCGATCACCCAGCGGCATGTCCGGCGTGCTGGAAAAAGCGGCATCTTTTCTTGCCGCCAGCGACTCACCGGTCAGCATGGATTCATCGACTTCCAGCTCCTGGCTTTGCAGCAGTTTAAGATCGGCGGCGACCTTGTCACCGGACACCAGGAGAACGATATCACCCGGCACAATGTCAGCAGTATCAATCACCACCGGCTTGCCATCACGCAATACCGTGGCCCGATGCGGCACCATTTTTTCAAGACCGGAGGCCGCGCGCTCGGCGGCATATTCCTGCGCGGTACCGATTACCGCGTTTAAAAACAGCACCGCCATAATAAAGGCGCTGTTAATGGTCTGGCCCAGCCCAAAAGAAACAATGGCTGCAACCAGCAAAACATAGATAAACGGGCTTTTAAACTGGCGGAAAAAAAACTTCAGTAAACCCGGACGTTCTGCCTCAGGTAACAGATTCGGGCCATAGGACTGCAGGCGACGCCGGGCTTCTGACTGGCTGAGGCCGGTGAGGCGGTTCATAACCTGACTGAAAGAATAATGAACATGATAAAAATAACCTGCTTGTTATTTATTATGGTTACACCACTCGCGGCGGATGATTTTTCCAGTAGTAAATCATCATGAAGCCAAAAAACATGCCGCCGAGATGGGCAAAATGTGCCACCCCGGCTTCCGTGCCGGTGACACCGAAGACCAGTTCAACCACACCATAGATGATAACAAACCATTTGGCTTTTATCGGCATCGGTGGAATAAGCAGGATCAGCACCTGGTTGGGGAAGAACAGACCGAATGCCAGCAAAACGCCAAACACCCCGCCACTAGCGCCAATCGTCGGATAGTATTCGCCGGATATATCCAGTACCACAAGCTGTGTCAGGGCAGCGCCGATGACACAAACAAAATAGTAAACGGCAAAGGTTCTCGAACCCCACAGGTTTTCCAGGCCGACACCGAATAGCCAAAGGGCATACATATTCAGTAATAGATGAGTCACACTGCCATGCAGAAACGCATAGCTGATCAACTGCCAGAGCTTGAAGCCGTGCGGCATCGCGCCGGGGCTCTGCACAAAGTCCGGCGTCAACGGCCACAAGGCAAAACCACCCAGCAGGAGGTTGGTAAACATGGGCTCAAACAGGAAAACAACAACGTTGGAAATCAGTAATAGTTTTATTACTGGCGGCAGCAGCGAATAGTGGTGACGGATACCTGGCATTAGATTATTTTAACCGGTGATTTTTATATCTACATTCTGAACGTAGCGATAGCGTAATGGAAGAACCCTGTTAGCACTATCGGGCAGGTGTTAAGGATCCTTCTGCTTACTTATGCCGCCGTTATGTCATGCTCAGAAGACAGTAAATCCCATAAAAAATGCCACTGCTGTCCCGTTAACTGTTTTTTTATCAGCCCCATACCCGGCTGTATATGACCGTGCCGAGTTAACGCGACAGCAGTGAAAAAATGCATAAAATAATCTAAGGACGGTCTGATTAATTGCAACTTTGTCATCCTGAACGAAGTCGATCGTTACATGGAAGTAATTTAATAGACAATGCAGGAGCTATTGTCGAGGGATCCTGAACCGCTGTGTTATCAATGGGTTTCGGAGCACAGGATTCTTCGCTTCGCTCTGAATGACAATTAATCAGAGTTTCCTTAATCATTAAAACGTTGCAGGCGGGTACGCAGGGTTTCAATCTCATCCAGTAACTGCAGGGCGAGCGCCGCACCGGCTGTGTTTACACCGAGGTCACGTTCCAGTCGCAGGACACAGCCGACACGGCGCAAACTAACACCGTGAAAACGCCAGTGCGCCGGGTCACCACCAAGCGGTTCAACTATACCCTCTTCAACTATTTCGATGACCCGGTCCGCCGGCACCCGGCAGGCCCGGCACAGGTCAGCCAGCGTCAGCTCCACGCTGTCTTCAAGCACTTCACCGGTTAATAGTGATAATACATCTTTGCTCATAAGCTAAACTCCCAGACTTGCACGTGGATTAAACGGCGCGGCTTTTTCCAGTTCACGGTAAGCCGCTTTGGCTGCTTCGGTGTCGGCAGGCGGCAGGGTAACCTGTATCACCACGTAAAAGTCACCGGCCGGATTCCCGGGAATGCCCTTGCCTTTAAGCCGCATCTTGCGGCCGGTGGATGAGTTCGCAGGGATCTTCATTTCAACCGCACCGTTCGGTGTCGGTACTTTAACGCTGGCACCCAGAGCGGCTTCCCATGGCGCCACCGGCAGATCAAGATACACATCCAGGCCTTCAACATGATAGAAAGGATGCTGACGGAATTCAATTTCAAGGTACAGGTCACCGTGCTCACCCTTGCCGATGCCGGCACCGCCCTGCTTCGCCAGACGAATATGCTGGCCCTGGCGAACCCCTTTTGGAATGCGCACATTCAGCGTGCGCTCTTTTAAATGCGGCCGGCCATCGGCACCCATCTCGCTGTGTTTCAGGGTAATGGTGCGGGTGGCGCCGTTAAAGGCGTCTTCCAGGTCAATGACAACTTTTGCATGGGTGTCTTCACCGCGGGCATGGTACTCACGTTGTGCCCGGCCGCCAAAGCCCTGGCTATAAGCACCGCCGCCACGGCCGAACAGGCTTTCAAAAAAGTCACTGAACTGCTCGGCATCGACATTGGTGTAACCACCGCCAGGGAATTCAAAGCCCTGGTCCCAGTCCGGTGGCGGACGGAAATCCTGACCGTCTTTCCAGCTGGCGCCCAGCTGGTCATAGGCAGTGCGTTTCTCCGGATCCTTGAGCACTTCGTAGGCCTCACCCACTTCCTTGAAACGTGCTTCAGCATCCGGCTCTTTACTGACATCGGGATGATACTTGCGCGCCAGCTTCCGATAAGCCCGCTTGATCTCATCCTGGGTGGCGTCTCGTTTAACGCCCATTATTTCGTAGTAGTCTTTAAATTCCATCGTGTTTTTAAAACCGGTTCAGTGATTTAGTTTTTTGCATCAGTCTGTACCCTATGATGCATACCAGTAATTATATGGTGCCTGATCCTGCTGATTTCAATAATACAAAACAATAAACCAGCTACACCACTAATATTCTTGATCTAGCTCCAGTAACCGGCTTTTATATCCCCATAGTAAGCCTTGTTCATGTTAAAACAATACCCATATACAGTAACAGGCAATATTTTTCATTTCCTTTATGCCTCATCAACCACCGGGGAAGTGAACAGCGGTTCCTGCAGGCACAGGTTTAAATACCTGCAAACGCTACACACCCTGTAAAACAGTGATATTCGTTACCCGGAGTTGCTTATGACTGCTGCCAAAAAATACATTCGCTGGTTTAATGAACTGGGCATGGACGATGTGCCACTGGTTGGCGGCAAGAATGCCTCACTGGGGGAGATGTACCGTGAACTGACACCGGAAGGCATTATGGTTCCCAACGGATTTGCCATTACCGCTGAAGCCTACCGTGACATGCTGAGCGAAGCCGGTACCTGGGAAAAACTGAAAGCCACGCTGGACGGGCTTGACGCCGACGACATGGAAGATCTGGCCCGGCGCGGCGCCAGGGCACGTGCCATTATTTATGGCACCGCACTGCCGGCACGGCTGGAACAGGAACTCAGCGAAGCCTATCAGCAACTGCAAAAAGAATACGGCGACGAGTTAAGCGTTGCCGTGCGCTCCTCGGCAACGGCGGAAGACCTGCCCACGGCCAGTTTTGCCGGACAGCAGGAAACCTACCTGAACATTCGCGGTGAACACCATTTAATTGAGGCCTGCCATCGCTGCTTTGCCTCGCTGTTTACCGACCGCGCAATTCACTACCGCATCGACCACGGCTTCGATCACTTTCAGGTCGCGCTGTCGATCGGCATTATGAAAATGGTGCGCTCCGACATTGCCTGCAGTGGTGTTATGTTCTCACTGGACACCGAAACCGGTTTCCGTGACGTGGTATTTATTACCGGCGCCTGGGGCCTGGGTGAAAACGTGGTCCAGGGCGCGGTGGAACCGGATGAATTTTACGTCCATAAACCGACATTTGAGCAGGGCCACCGCGCGGTGTTACGGCGCAACCTTGGCAGCAAACGCATCAAGATGGTGTATGCCACCGGCGGTGAGCAAAAGCAGATCCGCAACATGCAGGTTCCCGAAATTGATCGCAACCGTTTCTGCCTGGATGATGAGGACGTGCTCAGGCTGGCAGACTATGCCATCAAGGTGGAACAGCATTACAGCAAACGGGCCGGGGAATCACGGCCCATGGATATGGAGTGGGCCAAAGACGGCATTGATGGCCAACTGTACATGGTACAGGCACGGCCGGAAACCGTGGAGTCACAGCTAAAGGAGAATGTTCTGCTGCGCTACCACCTGAAGCAGGAATCCGAAGTCCTCACCCATGGTTATGCCATTGGCACCAGGATCGCCAGCGGACGGGTGCGCTATATTCGCGATGTCAGCCATCTGCACCAGTTCCAGCCCGGTGAAGTGCTGGTCGCCGACACCACCACCCCGGACTGGGAGCCGGTAATGAAAGTGGCCGCAGCCATCGTCACCAATCACGGCGGACGCACCTGCCATGCCGCCATCGTCGCCCGCGAGCTGGGTATTCCGGCCGTGGTCGGTTGCCACAATGCCACTGAAACACTGAACGACAATGAAATGGTGACCATCTCCTGTGCCGGCGGCGATGAAGGCCGGGTTTATCGGGGCGAACTGGAATACGAAGTCATTGAAACCGACCTGTCTGACCTGCCACGGCCGCAAACAAAAATCATGATCAACCTGGGCAACCCGGACCTGGCATTTACCACCCGCTTTCTGCCCAATGACGGTGTCGGCCTGGCGCGACTGGAATTTATTATCAACACCCACATCAAGGCTCACCCCATGGCCCTGCTACACCCGGAAAAAATTATCGACCGCGAAACCCGCGAAGCTGTCGAAAGCCTGTCCAGCGGTTACACCGATGGTGCCGATTATTTTGTACGCAAGCTGTCTGAAGGTGTGGGTACGATTGCCGCTGCTTTCTGGCCGAAACCTGTCATCGTGCGCATGTCTGATTTCAAGACCGATGAATATGCCAGCCTGCTCGGCGGCCGTGATTTTGAACCAGTGGAAGACAACCCGATGATCGGCTTTCGCGGCGCGGCGCGTTATACCCACCCGGCTTACACCGAAGGCTTTGCCCTTGAGTGCGCTGCCATGAAACGGGTGATCTCGGAAATGGGTCTGGCCAATGTCCGGCTGATGATTCCGTTCTGCCGACGCATAAATGAAGCCGAAAAAGTGCTGGCGGTGATGGCTGAAAACGGACTGGTGCGCGGCGAAAACGGTCTTGAAATTTATGTCATGTGCGAGATCCCCAATAACGTCATCCTGATTGATGAATTCGCCAGACTGTTTGACGGCTTTTCCATCGGCTCCAATGACCTTACCCAGCTGACCCTTGGTGTGGATCGCAACTCGGAGATCGTCTCCTTTGACTTTGACGAGCGTGACGCCGGGGTCAAGCAGATGATAAAACTGGCGGTGGAAGGTGCGCGGCGCAACAACCGCCACTCCGGCTTATGCGGACAGGCACCTTCTGACTATCCGGAAATGGCGGAGTACCTGGTTGAACTGGGTATTGATTCCATCAGCCTTAATCCCGATACTGTACTGGCAACCACACGGCAGATACTGGACGTTGAAAAAAAACTGAAAGAGAACCCGCGTTAGTCGTTTTATCAACAGCAGCGTGCGCAACGCTGCGGTAAAAAACAGAGACTATAAACAGGCTCAACCCGATAAATAAAAGAAGAGGGCACACTATGCAGGACATCAATATTAATGATTCCCTTATGGGAAAATTCGGCAAACACACTTTAATTACCGGCACCCTGCTGCTGGTACTTGGCCTGGTCGGCATTGCCCTGCCGGAGATTATTTCACTGGGTGCGGCGGCGATGATTGCCATCCTGTTGATATTCGGCGGCTTTTTATGGGGGACGCACACTTTTTACTACAGTGCCCGTCGGGTCGCCGACTGGATAAAACCTGCACTGCTGCTGTTGACCGGAGCCCTGGTTGCACTGCACCCAGCCGCCGGCATTGCCATTGTCGGCCTGCTGCTGTCCATGTACCTGTTCCTTGATGCCTTTGGCAGCTTTGCCATGGCCCAGGACATTCACCCGCTTCGCGGCTGGGGCTGG
>JAJRTD010000302.1 GCA_024278435.1 Gammaproteobacteria bacterium
CTGGCCGAGGATGAATTAACAAAGCAACAGGTTACGGTAAAATACCTGAGAGATAAAAAAGATCAGCAGTCTGTTGCTTTTGACGACTTGAATAACTTTATCGCAGCGCTGTAAGGCGTTGTGATATTACACAATTAAAAACCAGAGAACGATCAATGAACGAATACGAAACAGAAGAGCAACAGGTTGAAGCCCTGAAAAAATGGTGGAAGGAAAACGGCACTTCAATAGTTATCGGCCTGGTGGTCGGTATCTCCGGATTATTCGGCTGGCGCTATTATGAGCAGCAAAATTATATTCATGCGGTGCATGCCAGTGATCTCTATATGCAGGTGCTGCAAAGTACGTCGCTTAAAAAAATTGATGATAAAACCATGGATCTCAATAACCAGCTGATCAATGAATTTTCAGATACGCCTTACGCCGCACTGTCTTCACTGGCACTTGCCAAAATTGAGTACGAAAACAACAGGCCCGAGGCGGCTGTTGCCCAGCTGGAACTGGCGGTTAAACATGCCAGTGATGAGAGTATCAGGCAGATTGCCAGCCTGCGCCTGGCCCGGCTTTATATCGAACAGAAAAAATACAATGAAGCTTCTGCCATATTAAGCCAGGCACATGATGCTGCCTACGATGCACAATATGAGGAACTGAAAGGTGATTTACACGCGGCCAAAGGTGAAGTTGAAGATGCACGCGCCGCCTATGACAAGGCGATCAGCCTGCAGGGACTGGCAGCAGGTCAGTGGCTGAGACTGAAACGGCAGAATCTCGGGGTTGATAAAAAAACCGAAAACAGCTGAAACCGGCTGGCCATAAAGTTGTCAGTAGCTAGTGAAAAATAGCCGTCTTTCCAATAATTCAATTCAATAAACTCTCTGTGATAAAAAACAACAATTTCTGTCTGTATCGTTACCTGGTTCTCGTTATGGCTGTACTGTTTCTCAGTGCCTGCGCGGATGACGATAACCTGGACCAACCCACAGAGCTGGTTCCTTTTTACAGTAAATACTATCTTGATGTGACCTGGCTTGCGTCAACCGGTGCCGGTGTCGGAGAGCAGTACGTCTTTCTGCAGCCATTGCAGTTGAAGAATATCGCGGTAACCGTCAGCCGTGATGGCATCATCAATATTATCAACCTGAAAACCGGGGATTTTGAAGAAGAAATCGAGCTTGATTCGATAATCAGTGCCGGCATTGGTGGCAATGAGGATGTCTGGCTGGTGGCAACACGTGATGCCTACGTGATTGCCATTGATGCCCGGGGTCGTAAGCAGCGCTGGCGCACCCGGGTTTCCAGTGAAGTGCTTGCCCGGCCGATTATTTATAAAGACAGTGTGATTGTCCGTACTATCGACGGGAAAATTATCAGCCTTGGCCTTGATGACGGAAAAATACGCTGGCAATATCAGCGCGCCATACCGGATTTAACATTACGCGGAACCAGTGAGCCGGTTGTTTCCCGCGGCCGGATTTTTGCCGGCCTGGCAGATGGCCGCCTGATAGCGATATCACCGGATAACGGTGAAGTTATCTGGGATGTGGCCCTGGCGATTCCAACCGGCCGTTCAGAAATTCAGCGCCTGGTTGATATTGATGGTGATGCTGAACTCTACGGCCGCGTGTTATATGCAGCCAGTTACCAGGGGCGTATTGCGGCGATCGATGTCGAGCGCGGCCAGTTCCTGTGGGCGCGCGACTTTTCAACGCATACCGGCGTAGTCGTCGATGAAAAAGTCCTGTACAGCAGTGACAGCAATGGCCATATCTGGGCGCTGGACCGGTTAAATGGCGCCACTATCTGGAAGCAGGACAAGCTGGCTTACCGTAAACTGACGCGGCCGACGATTATCGGTGATTATCTTGCCGTGGGTGACTTTGAGGGTTATGTGCACCTGTTGTCACGTTATGATGGCCACTTTGTTGCACGTTACCAGCTCGGCCAGTATGACCATCTGGGCTGGGAGCTGGCAACCGGTATTATCGTGCCGCCAATCGTTAAGGATAAGGACCGCCTCGTTATTATCACCCGCGGCGGTATTCTTTACTCGCTTGCCCTGCGCGAGAATGACGAGGATATCTGATGCTTTGTCCTGAATACACTTTTCAATAGTTCTATATTTTATGTCTGAATTAGTCATGTCACTGGTGGGCCGGCCGAATGTCGGCAAATCAACGCTGTTTAACGTGCTGACAAAATCGCGTGACGCGCTGGTGGCTGACTATCCCGGTTTGACCCGTGACCGCAAATACGGCCGTTTCCAGTTTGAGTCAAACGACTTTATTGTTATCGATACCGGTGGCCTGAGTGGTGAAAGTGAAGAACTGGACAGTCACATGGAAAAGCAGACACGGCTGGCGGTTGCCGAGAGTGATATTATTCTTTTCATGGTGGATGCACGCGCCGGGCTAACACCTGCCGATGAAGGCATTGCCGAATCCTTAAGGAGGACCGGAAAAAAAGTCTGCCTGCTGGTAAACAAAACAGACGGTCTTGACAGTCGCACTGTTTCCAGCGAATTTTATTCCCTGGGACTGGGCGAACCGCTATCCATCGCCGCTTCACAGAATCGCGGCATCCAGCATATGCTGTCGCAGGTGCTAAAAGATTCTATAGCAGATGAAGTGGTGCTCAGCGACGGGGAAGCAGCCGGTGAGGATGATGAAGCCTATGATGACAGCATCAAGGTCGCCATTATCGGCCGTCCTAATGTCGGCAAGTCAACGCTGGTCAACCGTTTCCTTGGCGAAGAACGGGTAGTGGTTTATGACA
>JAJRTD010000303.1 GCA_024278435.1 Gammaproteobacteria bacterium
CTTTCAAGGAAAAGCTAAAAACTGATTTACCACAGAGACACAGAGGGCGCAGAGTTTTCTTTTGTTAACTGTGCCTGCGGCGTAGTTAACAACAAAAAGCTTTTCTCTGTGTGCTCCGTGCCTCTGTGCTAAAAACCGCTTTTAATACTACTTTAAATAAAATACTCACGTAAAAAGATGCGGGCATAATGATCGACCAGCAGAAAAACAAACAAAGCGCTCAGGTAGAAAATTGAGTAGGCAAAGGTTTTCATGGCGTGGTTGTCGCTGCTACCGGTGCGGTAGAGTTTAAAAGCATGGTAGATAAAACCGATACCCAGGGCGATGGCACCGGCAAGATAGACCAGGCCGGTCATCTTGATCACAAACGGCATCAGGGTTACGGCGAACAGCATCAGGGTGTAAAGCAGGATATGGATCTTGGTGAACACCACGCCGTGGGTGACCGGCAGCATGGGCAGCCCTGCCCATGCATATTCATCCTTGCGTTTAATGGCCAGCGCCCAGAAATGCGGGGGAGTCCAGACGAAAATAATCAGGAACAGTAACAGGGCTTCGGTGTTCACTTCACCGGTCATTGCCGCCCAACCGAGTACCGGTGGCGCCGCGCCGGCTGCACCGCCGTATACAATGTTCTGCGGTGTACTGCGTTTCAGGAACATGGTGTAGATCACCGCGTAACCGATCAGCGAGGTCAGGGTCAGCAGCGCGGTCAGCGTGTTGACCTGGGTGACCAGGATAAACATGGAGATGGCACCGAGGGAGATGGCAAATACCAGGGCGGAGGCGCTGGACATTTCACCCTGTGGCAGCGGGCGGTTATGGGTGCGCTCCATCAGCACATCAATGCGCTGGTCTACCCAGTGGTTGATGGCTGCGCCGGATGCGGCGGCAAGGCCAATGCCAACGGTAGCAAAGAAAAACAGATCCAGTGGTACCGCTCCCTTTGTTGATAGCAGCATACCGACAATGGCAGTAAAGATAATCAGATAAACCACCTTGGGTTTGCATAGCTCGTAATATTTTCTGACTGGTATGGCTGTTAGGTAAAGTGTTAATTCATTCATTTGGATAACCTGTTCCTGATTAAGCGGCTGTATTGTGTACTGCTGTTGTGGTTCTTGATGTTGCGTAATTTAATGTAACCAGCGACAGCAACAGTAATGCAGCAAAGGCATTATGTGATACGGCCAGCTGGAGTGGTAAAAGTAAAAGCACATTGGCGATGCCAAGGCTTATCTGGATGCCCAGAAAACCCAGAATAAAATAACTGATGGTGCGCAATGTCCGGTTGCGGTTTTTTGTTAGCACCAGTGCCAGGCTGCCGATAATCAGCAGTGATAGCAAGGCGCCGATGCGATGCATCAGGTGTACGGTAACGCCGGCATCTTTTGTCAGGGTGCCGCCTTCGTAGTTAACGCCGATCTCCTTGATAAAGGTAAAGGCTTCCGGAAAATCGGTTGCCGGCCACCACTGCCCCTGGCAGGTCGGAAAATCCGGACAGTACAGGGCAACATAGTTGGTACTGGTCCAGCCACCGAGAAATATCTGGGTGGCGACAACGGCCAGTGCCAGGCGTGACCATTTTTTTATAAACGGTTGTATTGTGGCGGAACCTGGCGTTGTGTCTCGGGTAAAAAACTGCCGGTGTTTTAATACCGTCCACAGCAGCAGCGACAGGGTTAACAGTCCGGTCACCAGGTGCATGGTGACGATGGCCGGTTTCAGCAACAGGGTAACGGTCCACATGCCGAGCATGCCCTGGAAAATCACCAGCACCACCAGTGCCAGTGGCAAATAAAGTTGCTGTCCCGGTTTGCAGCGATTTTTAATGGCGAGGAAGGCCATGGCAATAATCAGCAGACCCAGGGTGCTGGCGAGGTAACGGTGAAGCATTTCCTTCCATGCCTTGGCGCTGTCGACCTGGCTGTCAGGATAGATTTCACTGGCTTTCTGTATTTCGTGGAAGTCATCCGGCGCGGTAATCTGCCCGTAACAGCCCGGCCAGTCCGGGCAGCCCAGGCCGGCATTGGATAAACGCACATAGGCGCCAACCACGATGACAATAAATGCCAGGATCAAGGCGGCGCTGCTGACTTTTGAAAAGTAATCGTTCATCTATATTTAAGTTATATTTTAATTACGTGGTTACCAGGTAGCTGCGAATTTATTTTTCATTGCCAACACTGTTTGTTCCTAACCTATCTGCGAGACACTGAGCAGGCGCTCCAGGTCTTTCAGGATGCCCTTGGCTTCTGCCTGTGGTGGATAAGCCATCATGTAGTTGCCCAGCGGGTCGATAATATAAATACCGTCTTTAACGGGTTTCCCATTTACTGAAAAGCCGGACAGAAAATCCTTATAGGTTTCTGCGGAAGTATTTTCGGCTGGAATAATCACCTGCATCTGCGGGTAATCGCTTAACACTGTTTTAAATGATTCGATATTGCGGGTGTCCGTCAAAAAGAACGCCCGGCTAACGCGTTTGAAATTTTCACCGGTGGCTTTTCGTATCTGCCGCATCTTGTACAGATTGTCCTGACAGTCCTGCTGGCAGGCTGAGTCGCCAATTGAAACCAGGGTCCATTTACCGTTTAGCGAGGACAGCTTAAACGGCGTGTTATCAATCGCGGTCAGCGGAATATCTGCAAACTGGCGAACCGGTGAGATGATGGTGCCGTAGTTGGTTGTCATTGCGCTGAAATCAAAATTGTCGCGATTAAAGTAAAAATAAAATGCGGCAATATTGGGCAAGGCAAACAGAATAATCATCACCCACAGGGTGGTGTTGCTTCTTTTCGCTTCAGCAGGTTTATTTATTGTCTGTTCTACTGTCATCAATTTCTCTTTTTTTTATATTCAGGCCAAAATAAGTGGCGACTACTATTAATGCAAAAACGTACCATTGAATGGCATAACCGATATGCATGCCTACCTTGGTGTCATACTTCGGCCAGTC
>JAJRTD010000026.1 GCA_024278435.1 Gammaproteobacteria bacterium
GTATGCACAAATATCACATCCGAGTCCTTCTTCAGAATAAGATCAGGGATGCCTTCTACTGTCAGTTTATAAGCGTGGTCGCGATCATCCATATTTAACAGCTTGATGTTGTAGACATTCTCGATTAAACCCTCGTTGGTCTCACGGTACAGACTGTTGCGGTCACGGATAACATCCATGGCAATGGGTGAGCGCGTCATAATCGAATAGAAGGTACCGGCGGTAATACCTAGCAGGATCAGGGCATAGACAATGACCCGCGGACGTAATATGTGTTTCGGTTTTCCCAGCAGCGTATTTTCAGTGGTGTAACGGATCAGGCCCGGTTCATAACCCATTTTGTCCATGACATCATCACAGGCGTCTATGCAGGCAGCACAGCCAATACACTGATATTGCAGGCCATCACGTATATCAATGCCCGTAGGGCAAACCTGCACACAGATGGTACAGTCGATACAGTCACCCAGCCCGGCCTGGTTCTTATCAACTGATTTTTTTCGTGGTCCCTTGGGAAGCCCGCGGGAGGTATCAAACGAGATAATCATGGTGTCGTGGTCGAACATTGCGCTCTGAAAACGCGCATAGGGACACATATACAGGCAGACCTGCTCACGCAACCAGCCGGCATTACCATAGGTAGCCAGCGCATAGAAGTAGATCCAGAAGGTCTCCCAGGGGCCATTATTAAAGGTCAGGAAGTTGACCGCCAGCTCACGTATCGGTGAGAAATAACCGACGAAAGTCAGGCCGGTGAAAAGGGAAAAAGCGATCCACAGGAAATGCTTGGTTGCCTTGATCCTGATTTTACGGAAATTGTTCGGCGCCTTGTCCAGCTTCATCTGTTGCGGACGGGAACCCTCGATCTTGCGCTCAATCCATAAAAACGCCTCTGTCCAGACGGTCTGCGGGCAGGCATAACCGCACCAGACACGACCGGCCAGCGCGGTGACAAAAAACAGGCCAAGCGCACTGACAATCAACAATAGCGCCAGGTAAAAGAAGTCCTGCGGCCAGAACACGATATTCAGTATATAAAACTTGCGCTCCGGCAGATCAAATAAAACCGCCTGGCGGCCATCCCACTGCAGCCACGGAAGCACGTAATACAGGCCAAGCAACACCACAACACCTGTCGTGCGCAGCGCAGCAAACAGGCCATGAACCTCACGGGGATAGATTTTTTTACGCTTGGCATAGAGCGACTGCTCTACTTCATCAGCAGATTTAGTCTCTGCCGCCTGACTTACCACTTTTTGCGTGTTCTCTGTCATTATTAGTTTATTACCTGATACTGTTATTCATGGCCGAAAAAAATATTATCTATTTCGCAAGCAATGATAGAAACTGGTAACCCTGAATATAGATTTCCCCTGAACTGCAATTGTATTTTGTGTCAGAAACAATGGATCACTCTTTGCCCGACTCGGCTTGCAGTGCCCTTGCTTTCTTTATCGCTTCACAGGGTCTTAAAAAGAAACAGGTCATCGCCGCGGTAACGATCCCGAATATCCAGAAAAAGAAAAAACAGACCGTATAATAGCCGAACGGGCTTATATCATAGTCGAAAAAAATAAGGGAGGGGTCAAATGCGACGGTAAATACAGCGGTTGCAATACCGGCCGTTATAAAGGCCGGCCATAATATTGCAACAACGCGCTGTATTAAAGGTATCGCATACATAGACTCATATTATAACGAGTCTTAATCCTGTGACAAGCTGTAAATGTAGGCTGCCAGAATATGAGATTTGGCTGTACCCAGGAACTCATTATGAGCCGGCATTCTTCCGCTACGGCCTTTGGCAATGGTTTCCTTGATGGTACGCGGCGAACCGCCATATAACCAGATATTATCACTCAGGTTGGGAGCACCCAGCGCCTGGTTGCCCTTGCCGCCTTCCAGGTGACAGGCCACACAGAACATATCAAATTTCACTTTACCTTCGGCAGCCAGTTTCTCATCAACCTCACGGCCGGAAAGGCTCATCACATAAGTGGCAACCATATTAACACCGGCTTCGCCGCCAAGAGGCGCTTCCCAGGCTGGCATAACACCATTGCGGCCGTGCAGAATCGTGGCTTCAATCTGTTCAGGCGCGCCGCCATACAGCCAGTCACCATCGCGCAGGTTAGGGAAACCCGGTGCACCACGAGCATCAGAACCGTGACACACGGCACAATAGGTTACAAATAAACGCTCACCGGCTTTCATTGCGGCCGGATCTTTGGCCAACTCCGGAATGGCTGTTTGTTCAAACTGGGCGAAAATCGGACCGTATTTTTCTTCTGCCGCAGCGACTTCCTGCTCATATTCACCGACTTCCGTCCAGCCAAGCAGACCTTTATAGGAGCCCATACCGGGGTACAGTATCAGGTAACCAATGGCAAAGAAGATGGTGATGTAGAACATAATCGACCACCAGCGAGGCAGAGGATTATTGAATTCCTGAAGATTTTCATCCCATACATGACCGGTTGGTACACCGGGCTCACCGGGAACCTTGTCATTGCCACGGAGAAGATAAAACAACCAGACGATACCGCCGCCCACGATTGCAATGATAAACCAACTCCAGAATTCGCTGGTAAAGTCAGACATAATAATTCCTCTTAACCTTGTATTATTCTTTTAAATCCGAAGATTTTAAAATTATAGATTTTATTCGTTCATGCTGAGTAAAATCAGCACACTGTCACTGCTTAATGACTGTCCTGCTGCCTGTCAGTCACGGATATTTCGTCATCTTCAAGCGGCATTCTTGCTGCCTCGTCGAAGTCGCTTTTACGGCGACCACTCCAGGCCCAGAAAACAACACCGACAAAAAACACAAACGCAACTACTGTCCAGATCGTTTGTAATAATGCACTATCCATCAGTTCACCTTGCCGTATTAACGGCGTTGTTTCACGTGCAGGCCCAGTGACTGCAGGTAGGCAACAAGCGCATCCAGCTCTGATTTGCCTTCCAGCGCTGCCGGGGCGGCTGCAATTTCAGCTTCGGAATAAGGATGACCCAGGGTAACCAGGGCACGCATCTTGTCCTGAATCGCGCTGCCGTCAAGGGCATTCTCAGCCAGCCACGGGTAGGATGGCATGATTGACTCAGGAACCACGTCACGCGGATTGATTAAATGCACACGGTGCCAGTCATCAGAATAGCGGCCGCCAACACGGTGCAGGTCCGGCCCGGTTCGCTTGGACCCCCATAAAAACGGACGATCATAAACAAACTCACTGGCAACAGAATAGTGACCATAACGCTCGGTCTCTGCACGGAAAGGCCGGATCATCTGTGAATGACAACCGACACAACCTTCACGGATATACAGGTCACGCCCTTCAAGCTGTAACGCGGTATATGGTTTCAGGCCTTCAACCGGCTCTGTTGTGGAGTGCTGGAAGAACAGGGGCACAATCTGCGCAAGTCCGCCCCAGATAACACTCACCAGTGTCAAAACAATTAACACACCGACTTTAGTTTCAAGTTTATCTTGAATATATGACATTTCTCTCTCCTCTCCGTCTAGTGTGCTGCTGCAGGCTGAGGGATAACAGCGTTAGCCGCCTTGCCCTGCGCAATGGTTCTGGCAATGTTATAAGCCATGATTAACATACCGGTGAGGAATAACAGACCACCACTGGCACGGACGATATAGAACGGGTGCATGGCCTGAACACTTTCTACGAAACTGTAGGTCAAGGTGCCATCGTCGTTAATCGCACGCCACATCAGACCCTGCATGATGCCTGAAATCCACATGGAAGTGATATACAGAACGATACCGATGGTTGCAATCCAGAAGTGGGTTTCAATCAGTTTCTTGCTGTAAATTTCAGTATCAAACAACTTAGGAATCAGGTAATACATGGCACCGATACTGATCATGGCAACCCAGCCCAGGGCACCGGAATGTACGTGACCAACAGTCCAGTCAGTATAGTGTGATAATGCGTTAACTGTCTTGATCGCCATCATTGGTCCTTCAAAGGTAGACATACCGTAGAAAGAAACCGATACGATCAGGAATTTAAGAATCGGGTCACTGCGCAGCTTTTCCCAGGCACCGGACAATGTCATGATGCCGTTAATCATACCGCCCCATGAAGGTGCCAGCAGGATCAGTGAGAACACCATGCCCAGCGACTGAGTCCAGTCAGGTAAGGCGGTGTAATGCAGATGATGAGGGCCCGCCCAGATATAAGTAAACGATAAGGCCCAGAAATGTACAACAGACAGACGGTAGGAATAAACCGGACGTTCAGCCTGCTTGGGAATAAAGTAGTACATAATACCCAGGAAGCCCGCAGTCAGGAAGAAGCCTACCGCGTTATGACCATACCACCACTGCACCATGGCATCCTGAACACCGGAATAAGCCGAGTAGGACTTGATCAGATTAACCGGAATCGCCGCACTGTTAACAACGTGCAGCATGGCAACGGTAAGAATAAAGGCACCGAAGAACCAGTTGGCAACATAGATATGCTTAACCTTGCGCTTGGCGATGGTTCCAAAGAACACCACCGCGTAGGATACCCAGACAACTGTAATCAGGATATCAATCGGCCATTCCAGCTCGGCATATTCTTTTGAACTGGTAATACCCAGAGGCAGGGTAACTACGGCCAGAACAATGACCAGCATCCAGCCCCAGAAAGTAAACTGCGCCAGTTGCGGTGCAAACAGCCGGGTGTGACAGGTACGTTGCACCACGTAATAAGACGTGGCAAACAGTGCCGAACCACCAAAGCCGAAGATTACCGCATTGGTGTGCAATGGGCGTAAACGGCCAAAAGACAACCAGGGGGTATCAAAGTTAAGTGCCGGCCATGCCATTTGAGAGGCGATAAACACGCCAATCAGCATACCGACAATACCCAGAACGACAGTCATAATGGCAAACTGACGAACCACGGAATATTCATAGGTCATAGTTTCATTGTTCATATATATAGTCCGATTATTTTTCTAAAATAATTTTTTATCAGAGCCCAGGGCAAGCGCATAAGTTTATTAGCATATTGTTACTTGCACAATAGCATAATAAAAAATACTGCCAAAATATTCACTCAAGATGCAACTATTTGGCAAACGAGGACTCGGAATATGGCCTCTGCCCTGTTTTTACATCTCAAGATTAACATTCCTTATAAGTCTGCAGGTTATAAAACCTGGTCAGGTGTGACACACTGTTGATCCTTTCTCCTGCCTGCATTATTCAGAAAAAGAACCGTTCTAAATAATACACCGTCACACAGAGAATTCATACACATACAGGCGCACAAAATTATATTTAATTTAAAAATGAAAAGACTTGATTTAAATCAAGTTTAGAACGGGGCGTGACCTGTAGTTTTGTCAGGTTTTGCTATCTGGCAGGCAATCAGCCGTTACTTCTTGCACTCACCGACAATGGCTTTGAGGCGCGGCATATCCAGAATCGTTATATGCCGGCGGTCAACATTGATGATTTTTTCACTCTGAAAGGTGGCAAACAGGCGACTGACCGTTTCAACCGCCATACCAAGGTAGTTGGCGATATCCTGCCGCGGCATACTCAGGTTAAATTCATTTTCCTTCCAGTGGCGCTCCTGCATACGGCTGGACAGACTTAACAGGAAGCTGGCAAGGCGCTCTTCTGCCGTCATTTTTCCAAGCAACAGCAGCAGCTTGTGATCACTGGCCACCTCTTTACCCATAATACGGCGCATCTGTCTCTGCAGCCCCGGTAACTCATGGCAAAGCGTTTCCAGCTTGTCCAGCGGCAATTCACAGACACTGGATGTTTCCAGGGCAAGCGCATTACAGGTATGCACGCCTTCACCGAAACCGTCCAGCCCCAGAAGTTCGCCCGGCAGATGGAAACCAACAATCTGCTCTTCCCCGTTCGGGCTTTCGGTCATGGTTTTTACACAACCGGAACGCACGGCATAAAGCGCCACCGTTTTATCACCGTCACGGTACAGAAAATCGTTTTTATGGAGTGGCTGCGGCTGGTCAACGACGGCGTCCATATTGCTCAGATCTTCATCATTCATTCCATGCGGAAAACAAAGTTCTCTCAGGTTGCATTGCTTACAGCTGACTTTTAAATGATTAATATCAATACGTTTTAATGTGCTCATAGTAAGATACAGCCTTTGGTTTCATAGTTTTTTGGTTCATCACAACAATTCCCTGTTATCAAACCTTTATTATTATAATGGATTTAGCCAACCGTTTTTGCCTATAACACGTTTTTTCAGCAACAAACTTATATGAAACAAAACGCAGAAAACACCCCTTGCTTTCATTGCGGCCTGCCTGTTCCGGATAATCTGGATATCAGTATTGAATACCAGGGACAGAAAGAACCCATGTGCTGCTATGGCTGCCAGGCGGTCGCGCAGGCAATCATTGGCAGTAGTATGGACGATTTTTACAAATATCGCACCCATACCTCTGAAAAACCGGAAGAAATTGTACCTGAGTTTCTGCAGCAGTTAAAAGCCTATGACAGCGCCTCGGTACAAAAAAAGTTCGTCAGCGAAACCGATGACAAGAACATCCTTGAAGTTTCACTGATTCTCGAGGGCATAACCTGTGCCGCCTGCGTCTGGCTCAATGAAAAACACCTGAACTCACTTGATGGCGTAATCAGTGCAAATATCAATTACAGCAATCATCGCGCCCGGGTGCGCTGGGACAACAGCAGGATACAGCTCAGCGATATTCTTGAGTCGATATCACGCATCGGTTACCTGGCCCACCCCTACGACCCGGAACAACACCAGCGCATTCTTGAAAAAGAACGCAAACAGCAGTTAAGGCGCCTCGGCCTGTCCGGCCTGCTGGGCATGCAGATCATGATTTTTGCGGTTGCCCTGTATACCGGTAACTGGTGGGGCATGGAAGAATCATTTAAACAGGGCTTCCGCTGGATCAGCCTGGCCCTGACCATCCCCATTCTGCTGTTTGCCTCCAGCGTATTTTTCAAATCCGCCTGGCGCGACATTATCAACAAACGTGTCGGCATGGATGTGCCTGTGTCCCTGGGCATCGCGATTGCCTTTAGTGCC
Source organism: Gammaproteobacteria bacterium (assembly GCA_024278435.1). Lineage (GTDB taxonomy): Bacteria > Pseudomonadota > Gammaproteobacteria > SZUA-229 > SZUA-229. The sequence continues at coordinate 7,062 of JAJRTD010000026.1, forward strand.
AGCCTGCTGCATACCATTACCGGCAGCGGCGAAGTCTATTTTGACTCGGTCGCCATGTTCACTTTCTTTTTATTGAGTGCACGCTATTTTGAAATCGGCACCCGCAAACAGACATCCGAAGCCACCGAAGCACTGCTCAACCTGACCCCGGCCGTTGCCACCCGGCTGATCAATTACCGGGCAAACAAATCCAGTGCCATTGAA
>JAJRTD010000027.1 GCA_024278435.1 Gammaproteobacteria bacterium
AAGCCGGGGCGGATTTCGCGCAGACAGGAATTTAACTTTATAAAATAACTCATAGTAACCACATATTATCGACTTTACATTCTTACAATATTAAATACTCAGGCCATTGATAACTTGTCAAACAGCGTCAACAAGTTGACGAAATATGCCAGATATTCAACAACTTATATAAAACAACCTTTGACTAATATAATAATAGACAAAAACAGCACGGATGTGGCTGTCGGCGAATAATATTGTGAATACAATCACAGATTAACCTAGCCTTTATATCCGAACGTTACGGTTCCAGCGACTGGTGATGACGCCACCGGCAACCGAAACCGGCAGTTGAATTCTGCGGCAGAACAGGTAAAACTGTGCAACCACCTTCCACAGCCGCAAAAAAATCAATCAGCCATGTTAAACACCCTTCAGCTCCTTGTTGTTATCACCAGTATCCAGGTAGCACAGCCTGTTGCTCTTAAAACGGCGGAGCTGGAAATCACATTCACGCCACGCACACCAAACCAGATGGCATCTTTTTACGAAGCCCGCGGTTTTCCGGCAGAAATGCGTAACATATTAAAGCAGCAGTGTTTTATTACGGTTGGCATTCTCAACAACAGCCAGACAAAAATCTGGCTGGATCTATCCCGCTGGCAGTTTTCCGCAGGCGGAAAGGTTTTGAAGCGCGAACACCGTGACAGCTGGAAACAGCGCTGGCAGGCAATGAATATCCCGCTGAGTAAACAGTCCACCTTCCGCTGGACACTGATCCCGGAAACACTGGACTACCTGCCCGGTGAACATGAAGGCGGCAATATCGTCCTGCCCTTTACCGACAAAGCCATCACCCTGAAAGCCGAGTTTGCCACCGGCGAAAACAAACAGGGAAAAACCATCACCATCAGCACCGACAAGCTGTACTGTGCCGAGGATGCGCAATGAAGAAAATATTAAAACCGTTTTTGCTTGCCTGCTTTTTATTTTCCGGCTTCAGTGCAGGCAGCTTCGCCGGCGAAATAAAGCCACCCTTTGGCATCCGGCACTATGATATCGGCAAAGCCGCTGACTTCACCCTGCAGGATATCGACGGCGAGGAATTCCAGTTAAGCAGTACAAAAGGACGCTGGGTGTTTCTGCACTTCTGGGCCAGCTGGTGCGGCCCCTGTCGCAAGGAAATGCCAACGCTGCAGGGACTGGCCGATGCCATGAAAAATGAAAATTTCAGCATCGTCATGGTCAACACCGCAGAAGATGAAGACACTGTCTTTACCTTTCTGGGCGCCATTGATGTCGACCTCAATACTTTAATGGATATTGACGGCCTGGTGACCGAAGCGTGGAAACCACGCGGCCTGCCGACAACGTTTCTGATTAACCCGAAGGGCGAAGTGAAATACCAGGCTATTGGCGGACGGGAGTGGGATAAACCGGAGTATCTGGAATTTATGAAACGACTGGTCAAGGCATCAGAGTAGACGCTTTATTAACGAAGCGCGGGGTGTGCGGCACTCACAGAGAAAAACTATTTGTGCAGCTGGTTTCAGTAGGTGCGAATTTATTCGCACCTACAGTGTGACTCTTACATGGCCTGCTGCTTATAGTTTTTAGTTTTCCACTACCACGTTCAGAACCGAATCGCGAGGCATGCTGTTTCCTCACGCTGACAGTTTTTTAAAACACCATTTCCAGAAAACGCTTGCGCGTATTTTTATCCGAATTTCTTGTCATCAGGAAATCAGCATGCGTGTCCAGCCTGCCTTCATCTATTGCCTGCCGGTCCAGTTTAATTCCCCACATCGGGTTAATGCGATTGGGCAGAAATGAATAACGCACATCGGTAATCATCTCCGGGTCTTTTGTGCTTAAGGCAAGATAGCCATCAGAGAACCAGCGAAAACGTTCAATATCTTTTGCCTGCTGGCTGTTTACAGGCAGCCAGGGAAAGTCACGCCTGACGTCCAGTTTCTGAATCGAGGTTCCGCTAAAGATTTGCTTGCGCCATAAAAGTTTTACCGCATCAATATAGTAGCGCCCGTCATATTCATACATCAGCTTCCACAGGTGACGGTTACCAAAACTGGGCTTAACCCGCACCCGTTCCGGCTGGTGACCGCGCTGCTGCGCCAGCTGATCAAGTGTATCAAGCGCCTGCTGCTTTGGAATAAAACCCGCAGCCAGGTAGACAACGGCAAAAGCAAAAGCGATACGGGCAAACAACGGACGCCGGCGATACACGGCAAGCAGCACAAAAATCAATACCGGCACAGTAAACAGCGGATCAATAATCGCCACGATATTCCACGCCACACGCGTATCGGAAAATGGCCACAACAACTGGGTACCGTAAGAAGTGCAGGCATCCAGCAGGCCATGGGTGGCGAAACCAGCGAAGGCAAAAATATATATTTGCCTAAAATCCAGTTTGGCTTTTATAAACGGCAGCCGAATCCACCAGTAAAAGACCAGGGCACACAACAATGCACCGGCGGGTATAAACGCAAGCGAATGGCTGAACTGCCGGTGATATTCCAGAAACAGCAGCGGGTCGGCAGCAGATTGAATCAGCACGTCCAGGTCCGGTGCCATACCGGCCAGTGCCCCGATAATCAGGGCACTTTTCTGCTGCGCGGGTTTTGCCAGTGATTGTGAAAGACTGGCGCCTAGACAGGCCTGTGAAATGGGATCCATGTGTTACATCTCGAGTCTTCAGTCATTGGTCATCAGCCGTTTGTTGTTCACCAACCGGCACAAAATTTTTGCCATCCTGAACGAAGCGGAGCGTAGTTGAAGGATCTTGGTCGCCATATCATACGGGGTTAAAGATCCTTCGATTCCGCTTCGCTGCACTCAGGATGACAGTGAAAAGTTAACGGGACAGCTGTGAAAAGCTATCTCAAATAGCTTATAGTAAACAACATATTCGTAAACTAGAATACACTTTTTTATACGAAACCACCCGCCACCATGACTGAAAAAGAATTTACCGAGATATCATTAGCCGTTGGCCTTACCCTGGGCATCAGTTATATGCTCTTTATCGTCTATAAACTGGCAGAAGAATCCAGGGCCGGACGTTATGGCATGATGATACTGTTCGTCGGCCTTGGCCTCGGCATTTTCGGTTTTGTCGCCAAGTACTTTATCAAGATGTATCTTGCCAGCCAGATTAACTAGGGAACCTGGGGAACCACTGAATAAATCGTGAATACGCATCTTGACGTGTTCAGAGGCTCACTAGGGATGCTCTGAATAAGTCCTTATTTGTCATCCTGAGCGAAGTCGAAGGATCTTATACCACTGAGCAATCAGATATTTACGGAGCATAAGATTCTTCGCTGCGCTCTGAATGACACTTATTCAGAGTATCCCTAGCATTTTTTTATCAACTCGTTAATTTCCGGGCGACAGGAACCACAGTTAGTACCTGCCTGGCAGACCTCGCCCACCGCCTGCACATCTTTGGCCCCGCCCTCTACTGCCTTGCAGATGGTCTTTTCACCGACATTAAAACAGGCGCAGATAATTCTGCCTACGTCTTCCACATCCGCCGGCGGAGTTCCCTGTAACAGGCCGGCACGTTCCTTTGCCGTAATCTTGTCTTTCTGGAACAGGCTGATCAGCCAGTCGCGCGGTGGCAACAGGATCGAGGAATCAATAAAGATTACGCTGTCCAGACGGCCGTCAATAAAACGCGCGGCGCGGTAATGCCCGTCCGCCTTGTCATAGAACTCCGCCCATTCCTCAGCCGGCTCATAATTCAGCAGGGTCTTGGCATGCACCGCCCAGTCTTCGGGCCTGTCCTCGCCGGCGATTTCGTAACGCCAGAACCCCTTGCCGCGTGAGCGCGCCCAGTAACGTGAATATTTCAGCGCCGGCTTTTGCCGGGAAATAATAAAACCGTACCAGCTGGCATCACAGGGCTGGATGCTGGCGACCGCGTGTTTGAATTCAGGCTGGCCGGAAATCGGGTCGCACACCGCTTTAACCAGGGTACTGACACGCGCCCGGGCGCTGAACTGCAGGTTCCAGTGCATGGGGACAAACAGCGAGCCTTGCTGCTGACGCTCGGTAACCCGTACCCGGACAAAAATCTGCGCCCCGGTTTCACTGTTGATAATGGCCAGCTTGCCGTCAACCAGGGCAAAGCGTTTTGCATCATCCGGATGCACTTCAACAAAAGGTTCGATGCGGTGCGCCGACAGCCGCGGTGACATACCGGTACGGGTCATGGTGTGCCAGTGGTCGCGCACCCGGCCGGTATTTAAAATAAACGGGTATTCTGCGCTGACAGCCGCGGCCGGCGGGCGGGGCGTAATGGCAACAAAACGGGCCCGGCGATCCTGCGTGCTGAACAGGCCATCGGCATACATCGGCGGTGTATCCTTCCTCTCCCGGTCAGTCACCGGCCATTGCAGCGGCTGCATTTCGTTATAGTCATGCAGGCTCATATCCACCAGTGCGGACAGGTCCAGCTGGCGCTGCGGATCTTTTTTATAGCCGGTCAGCCTGGCATATTCATCAAAAATCTCGGCGGCTGAACGGTAGGGAAAGGCTTGCTGAAAACCCATGACCCGGGCAAATTCGGTAAAAATCTGCCAGTCATGTTTGGCCAGCCCCGGTGGTGTTAAAAACGGCCGCTGCCGCGAAATGCGCCGCTCGGAACTGGTTACCGTGCCATCACGTTCGCCCCAGGTGGTTGCCGGCAGGCGCACATGCGCCAGCTTCGCGGTATCGGTTTCACGCACACAGTCAGAGACCACCACCAGCTCACAGTTTTCCAGTGCTACTTTAATGCGGTCGGCTTCCGGCATACTCACCACCGGGTTGGTGGCAGTAATCCAGATGGCCCTGATGTTTTTCTTCTCGATTTCAGCAAAGCAGTCCACAGCCTTGTAGCCTGCCTTGCTGGCCAGCTGCCCGGTTTCCCAGAATTCAGCAACGATGTCACGGTGCTGTTCATTGTCAATTTCCATATGGGCGGCGAGCTGGTTGGCCAGCCCGCCGACTTCACGCCCGCCCATGGCATTGGGCTGACCGGTCAGGGAAAACGGCCCCATACCCTTGCGCCCGATACGGCCGGTCAGCAAATGGCAGTTGATAATGCTGTTGATCTTGTCCACACCGCTGCTGGACTGGTTGACCCCCTGGGAGAAAACCGTGACCGTGCGCTCGGTACGGGCAAACAGTTTGTAAAACTGCTCCACCTCAGCCACTTTTAAAGCACAGGCATTTGCCACCGATGCAATATCCGGTGATGACAACTGCGCCGCCTTCAGGGCGTCATCCATGCCACTGGTATGGGCATCAACAAACTGCCGGTCGACTTCACCGGCCTGCTGCAGATAGACCAGCAGACCATTAAACAGAATGGAATCGGTTCCCGGGCGGATCGACAAATGCAAATCACTGATATCAGCAGTCTGGGTACGGCGCGGATCGATACAGACAATTTTTACCGCCGGATTATTTTCCTTGCTCTGCACCATGCGCTGATACAACACCGGGTGACACCAGGCGGTGTTGCTACCGGCCAGAACAATAAGCTGGGCGCGCTCCAGGTCATCATAATTACAGGGCATGACATCTTCGCCGAAGGCACGCTTGTAGGCGGCCACCACCGACGACATGCACAGCCGGGAATTGGTATCGATATTGGCGGTGCCGATAAACCCTTTCATCAGCTTGTTGGCAACGTAATAATCTTCCGTCAGTAGCTGGCCGGACACATAAAAGGCCACCGCATCAGGGCCATGTTCTTTAATAATTTCAGTGAACTTCGTTGCGATATGGCTGTAAGCCTGTTCCCAGCTGACCTGCTCCCCGTGTATTTCCGGGTACAGCAGGCGCTCACCCAGGTACACGGTTTCACCCAGCGCCGAACCCTTGGAACATAAGCGCCCGTAGTTTGATGGATGCTCCGGGTCACCCTGCACTTCCACCCGCCCGTTTTCGTGCATGGTTGCAATAACCCCACAGCCGACGCCGCAATAGGGACAGGTGGTTTTTGTGCGAGTTGAGCTCATAGTTCTGTAAGAATGCCGGTGTTAATTGCTGCTAATTATATCGGGTAACGGGTTTTATTTTTCCGCAAATGAACGCGAATA
>JAJRTD010000304.1 GCA_024278435.1 Gammaproteobacteria bacterium
GAAACCATCGTGCAGTCACTGGAAAATGAACTGGCCTTTTACCAGCTGGTTTTTGGCCTGAAAGAAAAAGACGAGATCTGTTTTAACGGCGATATTGAAATTAAAAACATTTAAATTCATTCACTACAGAGGCACAGAGGACACAGAGGTTTTTGTTTTTTTAACCGCGACGAAGGCGCGTTAAAAAAACAAATAAAAGGCTTTTCTCTGTGTCCTCTGTGTCCTCTGTGCCTCTGTGGTGAATGAATTTAAATGTTTTTAATTTCAATATCGCCGTTAAAACAGATCTCGTCTTTTTCTTTCAGGCCAAAAACCAGCTGGTAAAAGGCCAGTTCATTTTCCAGTGACTGCACGATGGTTTCCGCTTTTCTGAAACCGTGCTGCTCTCCCGCGTAATACTGTGCCGCTACTGGCAGGCCTTTTTTCTCCAGTGCAGCTACCATTTTTTCAGCCTGCTCTCTGGGTACCACCCTGTCTTCCATACCCTGAAAAAAAATAACAGGGCAGTTGAACCGGTCGCTGCTGTTGATCGGTGAGCGTTGTTCATAGACGGTTTTTTTCTCAGGGTAGGGGCCGATCAGGCGATCGAGGTAGCGGGCTTCGAACTTGTGGGTGTCAGTCGCCAGGGTGGTCAGGTCGGAAATGCCATAGTAGCTGGCGCCGGCAGAAAAGACCTGCTCAAAGGTAAGCGCGGCCAGAACCGTAAAGCCACCGGCGCTGCTGCCACGGATAATCAGCTGCTCCCGGTTGGCCAGGCCCTGTGCTACCGCATGCAGGGCAGCATCGCAGCAGTCTTCGACATCCAGCAGCCCCCAGTTACCGTCCAGTCGCAGGCGGTACTGGCGGCCATAACCGGTGCTGCCACTGTAGTTTACATCCAGCAGGGCAAAGCCGCGTGATGTCCAGAACTGCTTCCTGGGATCCAGTGCTTTGCTGCTCTGGCCGGTAGGGCCGCCATGGCAAATCACGATTAATGGTGGTGTGCCGGTGTCGGTATGCGGGTAGTCCGGGTTTGTCGGCGGGTAATAATTGGCATAAACGGTTTGCCGGTGCCGGTTTTTAAAACGTATACCCCGGACCTTGCTGAAATAGCCGGTGGCCACGGGTAATGAACAGGCGGTTTTAATGATGTCGGTCAACAGTTTGCCGTCAGATACCGAGGCAGAAACCAGTTGCGGAAACTGCTGGTCGGATGAGGCAATAAAGCCGATGCGGTTACCGGTGGCACAGATGGCGCTGAATTCCTGCCAGGGCGTTGGCAGTTTGCATACTTCCACCCTGCTGGCATCAGGCTCGCCCGGTTGCAGCAGGGCCAGTTCGGTTTCGCCCTGTTCCCGGTAGCAGCAGATAATCTGTTCGTCGTTTATAAAGGCATAAGTCGACTGGGCAAAGACCCATTGCGGCAGGCCGAACTCTTTTTCGCCGTGGCTTAGCTGTTCAACAGTGGCAGACTGCTCGGCATGCTGGTATCGGTAAAGGTGCCACCAGCCGGTGTCATCGGCAATAAAATACAGGGTGCCACCGGGCGACCACTGCGGCTGGAATACCGAAACCTCGTCACCGCCTGCCACGGTTACCTTACTGGCCAGCTGCCCGTCCGGATCAATATCGGCAAGCCATAACCGGTTGCCGTCCCATGGCATAGCCGGGTGGTCCCAGCTTTGCCAGCATAGCCGGGTTGCCGAGGGATTTAACCGCGGGCTGGCGTAAAAATCATTACCCTGTTCCAGGGTGGTGATTTCACCGCTGGTTACATCAATGCCGACAATGGTATTGCTGACGGTGTCCCGGTCATGGCTTTCGCAGATGGCAATCAGCCGGTTGAACTTTTGATCGTAACTGAAATCAGAAAACCGTTTGTTTTCTTCGCGGGTGATGCGGTTCAGCTGTTCATTTTTAATGGAGTAGATATCCTGATCGCTGTCATTAATAAAAAATACGCGCGGGTCGGCGCCGTTTTCATCAATACAGTAGCAGCCGCCACCGTACTCATGTACGCGTGACCGTGCGCTGTACGGGGCCGGTAAAATATCAACAGAGTGGTTTTTCGTGGCTTTGACGATAACGCAGCGGCCGTTTTCAGCGGGCCGGCGTTCAATGTAGAAAATGGCCGCGGCGGTGATCCTGGGTTCATCAATAGAAATACTGTCACTGACAATCAGTTCAGAAGTGATGGCAGACTGCCAGCTACCATAAGTAGCCGGTACACGGTCAGTATTGTGGTTTTTTTGGTGGCTCATGAATTTCCCGTAAGAAAAGATAATAATAGAATTTAGCGGATTAAGAAGCTATTCTAATAAAGATTCGAAGTATTATTTTTTGAATTTGTATAAATAGTAAATAACAGGGTGTAAAAACGTGTTACTGGAAATTGCAGGCATACTGGTTATAAGCGGTATCCTGTTGTTAATTATCGGCATTTTTATCGCAAGGCAATATACCCTGCGTGCCAAGCTTGTTACCGCGTTTCTGGTAATCGTCATGACCTCGCTGGGTGTGCTGGCGGTTCTCGACAATTATATTATGAGTGAGAACCTGACCCAGGGCGCCAACAAGGCCCTGAGTTCAGCCGCCAGAAATTATGCCAATCGCATCGACCAGTTTAACCGGCAGAATTCACAGTTCTTGAAAACCGAAGCCAACCTTCCGGCTGTCATCCGTTTTATTACAAGAAAAGCCGAGCCGCCGTTTAACCGCCAGGCACTGCTGGAAATATTGCGTGCCCTGCAATCACGCCAGAATGACGTTATCCACTCGTATGCCATATTAAATAAAGAAGGCATTAATTTACTGGATACGATCCAGGATGATATCGGTGTTGACGAGAGCGGGCAGCGATACTTTTCCGAAATAATAAAAAACAACGGCAAAGACAGTTATCGTTCGCCGATTATTTTTGAAGGCAATAAACCGATTATTGTCTTCAGTAGCGCAATCAAGGACCTGTCAGGAAAAGTAGTCGGTGTATTAAGGGCAAAATATGATGCCAGCATTCTGTCGTCATTGTTTGATCGCACCAAGGGCATGGTCGGGCGCGGTTCGTTTGCCGTGCTGCTAGATGAAAACCATCTCCGGCTGGTACACGGCCGGCGCAGTGACCTGAAATATACACTGGCCAGCAGGATCGACCGGAAAAAGCTGCAGCGGCTGAAACAGCAGATGCGGGTGCCGGAGAAGATGCTGAACGGTTTTTATGAAAGCCCGGAGTGGACAAGAAAAGTTCGTGCCGCCAGCTTCAGCAACCCGATTATTGAAACCCGTTTTTACGGGCTGGGTACGGCCGTATTTTCGGCGGCCGTGGTCAATCTGGAAACGGTGCCCTGGACCATTATTGTTTCGTTGCCGCAGGCCGTTTTCCTGGAACCGGTGAATGCGCAAAAAGAAAGTGCATTCTTGCTGGTTGCCGTCATCGTGCTGGTGGTCGTACTGATCGTGATGCTGGCAACGCAGTTGCTGCTGGGGCCGGTAAAACGATTGACATCTGTGGTAAAAACCATTGCCGAGGGTGACCTTCAGGCAAAGGCGAATGTGGAGGCGAATGACGAAATCGGCAGCCTGGCAAAAGCCTTTAATGAAATGACAGATAATATCAGTACCCTGATTGTGCACCTGGAAGATGAGGTGGGTAGCCACAAGCTGACCGCAGAAAACCTGAACAAGCTGTCACAGGCGATTGAGCAAAGCCCGGTGTCCGTCATGATTACCGACCTTGACGGTAATATTGAATATGTGAATCCGCAGCTTTGTAAAATAACCGGTTACACCGCA
>JAJRTD010000305.1 GCA_024278435.1 Gammaproteobacteria bacterium
CGCCAGCCGGAACTGGTCTTCCCAGCGGAACTCGAAGCGGGCTTTTGACATGGCGTTGTCACGGATCTGGGCACCGGGATGCCCCTTGGCCAGGTCGGCCGCATGGGCGGAAATCTTGTAGGTGATAATGCCGATGCGCACGTCTTCCTTGTTAGGCAGGCCCAGGTGTTCCTTGGGTGTGACATAACACAGCATGGCACAGCCATACCAGCCGATCTGCGCGGCACCGATACCGGAGGTAATGTGGTCATAGCCCGGCGCAATATCGGTAGTCAGCGGCCCCAGGGTGTAGAACGGTGCTTCAAAGCAGTCGTCCAGCTCCTTGTCCATGTTTTCCTTAATCATCTGCATGGGCACGTGGCCGGGGCCTTCGATCATTACCTGTACATCATGCTGCCAGGCAATTTTGGTCAGTTCCCCCAGGGTTTCCAGTTCACCGAACTGGGCTTCATCATTGGCATCGGCAATGGAACCCGGACGCAGGCCGTCACCCAGGGAGAAGGAAACATCATAGGCTTTCATGATTTCACAGATGTCATCAAAATGGGTGTAGAGGAAGTTCTCCTCATGGTGTGCCAGGCACCACTTGGCCATAATCGAGCCGCCGCGCGAGACGATGCCGGTCATGCGTTTTGCGGTCATCGGCACATACTGCAGCCGCACACCGGCATGAATGGTGAAATAATCCACACCCTGCTCGGCCTGTTCAATCAGGGTATCTTTAAAGATCTCCCAGGTCAGGTCCTCGGCAATGCCGCCAACTTTTTCCAGCGCCTGGTATATGGGCACGGTGCCGATGGGTACCGGTGAATTGCGCAATATCCACTCGCGGGTTTCATGGATATTCTTGCCGGTAGACAGATCCATAATGGTGTCACTGCCCCAGCGAATGCCCCAGACCATTTTTTCGACTTCTTCGGTTATAGAAGAAGTAACCGCGGAATTACCCAGGTTACCGTTGATCTTCACCAGAAAATTACGGCCGATAATCATCGGCTCCAGTTCCGGGTGGTTGATATTGGCCGGAATAATGGCCCGTCCGCTGGCGATTTCATCGCGCACGAACTCCGGGGTGATCTCTTTGGGCAGGTTTGCCCCGAAGGACTGGCCGGCATGCTGCACCAGTACCTTGGCATAAGCCGGGTCTTTGCGTAACTGCTGCAGTTTCAGGCTTTCACGAATGGCCACGTACTCCATTTCAGGCGTGATAATACCCTGCCGTGCATAGTGCATCTGCGAGACGTTTTTGCCGGCTTTCGCGCGGCGGGGTTTACGCAGGTGTTCAAAACGCAGGTGCGCCAGTGCCGGGTCACTGTGGCGCTGCTGGCCGAAATCCGAAGTCGGACCGTCCAGTTCCTCGCTATCATCACGTTCGTTAATCCAGTTGCTGCGCACATCGGCCAGGCCTTTTAACAGGTCGATTTTTACATCCGGATCGGTGTATGGACCGGAAGTGTCATATACCGGTATCGGCGGATTTTTTTCCGCGCCAAAACTGGATGCGGTATCTTCAAGAGAAATTTCCCGCATCGGTACCCGGATATCCGGACGCGAACCTTCGACGTAGATCTTTTTCGAACCATCAAGCGGTGTAGTGGAGTCAGACGACAGCTCGGCTGCGCGATCAAGGAAATCTTGCGGGATGGCACTCATATTTCGGTCTCTTCAAAATGCATTCAATAAATACACATAATACCTGATTTAACGGCTTTATAAAAAATTATAAGTTTGAAGGATCAAGCTATAAACCCTGATTTTTACAGGTTTTTAGTTAAAACGTATAACTTATAACTTCGCTTTTCCGGTGAAAACCTACCCTATCACGCCCTCTCAGGGTAGAATGCGGTTCTTTGTTATTGATTAATCCGAGAAGGCATCAGTATGGACTTCGAAATAGCCCGTTTTAACATGGTTGAACAGCAGGTACGGCCGTGGGATGTGTCCAACCCCCGCGTGCTGGAAGTGATTGGTGAGATTCCCCGCGAAAATTTCACCCCGGATGAATACAAAAACATGGCCTATGTGGACACCCGCATCCCCCTCGGCCAGTACGAAAACCAGCCCTGCAATATGGCCAACCCGAACATTGAAGGCCGTATTCTGCAGGCACTGGACGTTCAGCCGGACGACCTGGTACTGGAAATCGGCACCGGCAGCGGCTATCTCACCGCCTGCCTGGCAAAACTGGGACGCCACGTCGACAGTGTTGATATCAACCCCGATATGACCGCCATGGCGGAGAAAAACCTGCAGGCGCTGGGCATCAACAACGTCAACCTGTCAACCGGCGATGCCTGTAAAACCTGGGACCAGAAGCACAATTACGATGCCATTGCCATTACCGCGTCGCTAAAAACCATTCCCCAGGGCTACAAAAAACTGCTCAAACCGGGCGGCAGAATGTTTGTTGTTACCGGCGAGCCACCGGTTATGACCGCCCGCCTGGTCACCCGTACCGGGAAAGACAGCTGGACGGTTGAAGACCTGTTTGAAACAAACATTGAACCGATGATCCAGACCAGTAAACCCCGCTTTACGTTTTAAACCATGCGTGAATTCAGTGCGCAGCAGTTACAGGCACATCTTGAACAAAGCGAGCAGCAGCCACTGCTGCTGGATGTCCGCCAGCCATGGGAATATGAAGTCTGCAAGATTGAAAACAGCATTTTAATCCCCATGTCTCAAATTCCCCATGAGCTTGATAAGCTGGATCCGGAACGTGAAACCGTGGTTATCTGTCACCACGGCATCCGCAGCCGAAGCGTTGGTCGTTACCTGGAGCACGAAGGCTTCAGCAATATTATCAATTTATCCGGCGGTGTCGCACAGTGGGCAAAAACCGTCGACGATCAGATGGCGACCTATTAACTATTTGAAAAACATAAAATGAAGTATTTAAAACAAAGTGTTATCGGTTTATTCCTTTTTTCAGTGACAACCTCATCCCAGGCACTGGATCTGACGGAAGCCCTGCAGCGCGCCCAGCAATATGACACCACCTTCCAGGCCGCTTATGCCGCTTACCTGGCAGCAACCGAAACGTCATCACAGAGCACGGCCGCCATTCTGCCGCAAGTCGGTTTTAGCGCCTTTGTGCAACGCGGCAACAATGAAACCGATAAAGCCGGAGAAACCTTCAAATCAAAAAACAACAATGACGGTTATTCACTTAACCTCAACCAGGTGATCTACGATAAAACCGTTTTTGACAACCTGGACCAGGCCGATGCCATTGTAGCCAAGGCCATTGCCGATCTGGAGACCGCCAAACAGGATCTGATTATCCGTGTTGCTACCGCCTATTTTGATGTTTTAACCGCGATAGATACACTGGAAACCGCCAGCGCCGAAAAAAAGGCCATTGGCAAGCAACTGGAACAGAGCAAGGAACGTTTTAATGTCGGCCTGTCCGCCATTACCGACGTAAAAGAACAACAGGCAAGCTACGATGTTGCTGCCGCAGACGAGATTATCGCCATCAACAACCTGTCCAACAAACGCGAGGCGCTGCGTGTAATCATTAATACCTATCCGGACAGACTTGAAAGAGTCAGTGACGATATCCCGCTGGTTAACCCGGATCCGATGGATATTGATGCCTGGCAGAAAAAATCGCTGGAAAGAAATTTTTCACTGCTGTCCGCAAAATACTCCGTTGATGCCGCGCAAAGCGCCTACGATGGCAGCAAGGGCGGCCATTATCCAAAGTTGAGCGTCAACGCCTCCTATGGCGTGGTTAACTCTGAGGCCCGGAACTTCTCCGGCTTTCCTTTCCCGGCCAATACCAGTACCGACAGCAAGATCCTGCTGTCACTGGATATCCCGATTTACCAGGGCGGTTTCACCAGTTCTACCGTGCGCCAGAAAGCATCGGAACTGGACCGGGCAAAAGCACTGGAAGAAGCCGAAAAACGCCGCACCATCGCCCTGGCACGAAGCGCCTACCTGAGCGTGCAATCAGACATCGCCACGGTCA
>JAJRTD010000306.1 GCA_024278435.1 Gammaproteobacteria bacterium
AGCAGGTTGATGGTGATCGCTAACACCAGCAGTATGATTATCCAGAAAATCCACATGACTCTTTACCCGGGTATGCTGTTAGGGATACTCTGAATAAGTGTCATTCAGAGCGCAGCGAAGAATCTTTTTCTCCGTAAGTAATTGATTGCTCAGTGGCTCAAGATCCTTCGACTGCGCTCAGGATGACAGATAAGGACTTATTCAGAGTATCCTTAGTTATGACTTTTTTGTCTGTGTTGTGATTATATCAGTAGAAGTGTGCAGGCTGATAAAACGCCTTGCAGGTTGGGCCAGAATTTTACGGTTAAAAAGTAAAAGTTTGCATGCCACAGGTAGGTGCAAATTCATTTGCACAGCAGTGCCAGGGTATGCGCTCGTCGTGCGAATTTATTCGCACCTACACAAGACACATAAAAAAGTCCTGCCAGATAGCCGGTAAGATCCCGTTAAAACTGGTCGGAGTGAGAGGATTCGAACCTCCGACATCTACGTCCCGAACGTAGTACTCTACCAGGCTGAGCTACACTCCGATGGACGGGATTTTACTCGGCCGCCGGCTGTTCTGTCTACAGCAAAACAGGCGTTACAGTTTTGCCTTACGCAGGCGCAATGAATTCACAATCACCGACACCGAACTGAAGCTCATTGCCGTGGCCGCAATAATGGGCGACAGTAATAAACCGAATACCGGGTAGAGAACACCGGCGGCAACCGGCACGCCCAGTGAGTTGTAGATAAAGGCAAAAAACAGGTTCTGCCGGATATTGCTCATTACCGCCTGGCTTAACCGTCTGGCACGAACGATGCCGCGCAGGTCACCTTTTACCAGGGTGACGCCGGCGCTTTCCATGGCCACGTCGGTGCCAGTACCCATAGCAATGCCGACATGCGCCTGTGCCAGCGCCGGGGCATCATTGATGCCATCTCCGGCCATGGCAACGATTTTACCTTCTGTCTGTAACTGCTTGACGATGCTGGCTTTCTGGTCGGGTAGTACTTCGGCTTCAACGCGGTCGATATTCAGTTTTTCCGCCACCGCCCGTGCCGTGGTTTTGCTGTCACCGGTCAGCATCACCACATTGACGCCGGCCCTGTGCAGGTCCTGAATGGCTTCTGCGGTTGAGTCTTTAATCGGATCAGCAACACCGATAAGCCCGGCGGCCCGGCCATCGATGGCAATAAACATCACGGTCTGGCCTTCAGCCCGCCCGGTTTCCGCCTGGGCGGACAGATCACCTGTGTCGATAGCCAGGCTGTCTAGTAATTTACTGTTACCCAGTGCCACCTTGCGGCCGTTAATCGTACCGCTAACACCCTTACCGGTCACCGACTCAAAGTCATCGGGCGTCAACAAATTAGCATTGCGCTGTTCTGCACCCTGCACTATGGCCTCGGCCAGCGGGTGTTCACTGGCGCGCTCCAGGCTGGCAGCCAGGCTCAGCACTTCATCCTCATTAAAACCATTGACGGCCTTGACTGAAACCAGTTTGGGCTTGCCTTCCGTCAGTGTGCCGGTTTTATCGACCACCAGTACGTCCACCTTCTCCAGGGTTTCCAGCGCCTCGGCGTTTTTAATCAGCACCCCCATGGTGGCACCCTTGCCGGTTCCCACCATGATGGACATCGGTGTCGCCAGCCCCAGGGCGCAGGGACAGGCAATGATCAAAACAGCGACCGCATTGACTATGGCGTGGGCCAGGCGCGGCTCCGGCCCCCAGAGACCCCACACCGCCAGGGTAACAAGCGCAATCAGTACCACCGCGGGAACAAAATAGCCGGCAACCACATCGGCCAGTTTCTGTATCGGTGCCCGGGAGCGCTGTGCTTCGCTGACCATGTGGACGATCTGTGACAGCAGGGTATCGGCGCCGACTTTTTCGGCGCGCATCAACAGACTGCCGGTGCCGTTGACGGTGGCACCGATGACCCGGTCACCAGCATTTTTTTCAACCGGAATCGGCTCGCCGGTCACCATGGATTCATCAACCGAGCTGCTGCCTTCGGTCACTGTGCCATCGACCGGTACTTTATCGCCGGGACGAACACGCAGAATATCGCCCACCACCACCTGCTCCATCGGGATATCCTGCTCACTGCCATCCTCACGCACGATACGCGCCGTATTCGGCGCCAGCCCGAGCAGCATTTTGATCGCCGCATTGGTCTGGCTGCGGGCACGCAGTTCCAGTACCTGGCCCAGTAATACCAGGGCGGTAATGACGGCCGCGGCTTCAAAATAAACATGGACCAGCCCACCCTCCATCTGCATCACCGGCGGGAAGATGCCCGGGGCCAGCAGGGCCACCACGCTGTAGGTCCAGGCTACTGACACGCCCAGTCCGATCAGGGTAAACATATTCAGGTTCCAGCTACGGACTGACTGTACCGCACGCACGTAAAACGGCCAGCCGCCCCACAGCACCACCGGTGTTGCCAACAGGAATTCTATCCACTGCACGGTTTTCATCGACAGTCCCTGAGGCAGCAGATCCGGCATAATATCGGCGGTCATGGCCAGCAGGAATACCGGCAGTGCCAGTACCGTACTGATCCAGAAGCGCCGCGTCATGTCGATCAGCTCTTCGTTTTTTTCTTCCAGGGTAACGGTTCTGGCTTCCAGC
>JAJRTD010000307.1 GCA_024278435.1 Gammaproteobacteria bacterium
TGCCTTGATATTTTTGCCACTGATGAACGCGGATAAACACAGATTATTTTTAAGGTGTCATTCTGAGCGTAGCGCAGCGGAGTCGAAGAATCTTATGTCACGCTGCATTTAATAATTACTTCAGGATCTTTCGGCTGCGCTGCGCTTCGCTCAAGATGACATGGTCCTATTCAGGATTCACAATAAAGATTTATCTGTGTTTATCCGCGTTCATCTGTGGATTAAGTTTTATTATCCTGCAACAGACTCGCCACGTAATCCCCGTAAAAGGT
This sequence comes from Gammaproteobacteria bacterium, assembly GCA_024278435.1. Classification (GTDB taxonomy): domain Bacteria; phylum Pseudomonadota; class Gammaproteobacteria; order SZUA-229; family SZUA-229. Next base: position 273 of record JAJRTD010000307.1, read on the forward strand.
TTTCGCCACATCCCAGCTGCCGGGATTGATTGAATCCACAATATCGGCGTAGACGATCATCGGACTGATGCCATCATCGTTATCATCACCGGCAAAAGACGGTGCCCAGAATTTTTTATAGATGCAGATATCACCGTCATCATCGGCCTGCAGCCCGTAATAACTGGCGAAGTCCTGCTGTTTTGCCAGCGAGGAAAAATACAGGCTGATGGTTTCCGGCACCATAAACGGGGTCGCCTTTGCCACGATCACTTCACCGCCCCAGACACCCTGAAAATCAACCGGATTGGCTTTCTGCCACCAGCTGTCATTGTCACAGCGGTAACAGGCCATAATCTGTTTCGGCCGCAGTTTTTCCAGGTAACCGTCAACCCAGCGCTCGAACAGGCGCTTTTTATTGACCAGCTGGCGCTCACCGTCATCCAGGATATAGCCCGATGCATACAGGTCGTTAATGACCGGTCCGACACTGCCCAGGGCGATATTCACCTTGTTGGAAATATCACGGTAGGAAAGGTTAAGAAACTGCGGCTGGTTGAAAATCGCAAAAATCAGTTTCAGGCCTGCCGGGTTGAATGCCCGGCCACGTACCCGCCGGTTACGCAGTCGGCTCGGCTTGCGGCCTTTGACATAACAGTTCAGACCGTCATGACGGATAAAGACATTGCCAGCACAATCGGCAAAGGGAATCGAGCGCTGGCGCAGTTTTTCCGCCATTACCGGGTTTACAAAATCGGCAAACAGCATGGTTTTTGACGGTTGCGACTTCAGTTGCGAAATCAGGGTGTTTATGTCTTTCTGCGGCGCCCATGCCTGTACAAAAACGCCATAGTTCAATGCGTATTTGTCACTGCTGAGAACCGTCCGGTCACTGGTTTGCGACACAGTAAACACAGCCTCAGCGGTTGCCTGCCTGGTACAGCCGGCAACAACCGAGTTTAACTGCCCGCAAGCATCCTGTAATATCTGGTTTTTTTCCATCAAACACCCCCCCTCAAGCCGCATATTGCGCCGTTCAATATTTATGAACAGATAATAACACATTAATCCACAGATGTTTTCGGGAAAACGGCAACCACAACAGCTATTATCGCCATACCGGGATCGATCTGTATTCCACATGATAAAAGTAGGTATTTTTTGCACTTTAAGCTATGCTAACTGAAACAGCAGCACCTTTTAAATGAGTAAAAAGAGCGCCATAACATAAATGTCGAAGCCTCATCAACAAGTCGACTTACTCTGTGCACAGTCGCTGTTCAGCAGCGCACTATCGGCCAACCTTTCCATATTTGCCGGCACCGCTCTGATCAGCGCTTATTATTATCAGTATACCGGCCCAGCCTTAATTAGCTGGATTGTGACCATGTGTCTGATCGCCGGCGCCCGCATTTTGCTTTCCCGGCAATATTACCGTGACCAGAAAAACGGCTTCAGCAATTACAGCCCGGCGAAATGGATCAATTTTTATACCGTTTCCTCTTTTATCTCCGGTGCGGGCTGGGCCTCACTGGTCTTCTATCTCCCACAGAATCTTGAGACCATCCACACCAGTATTCTCTACATTATATTTTTCTCGATCATGGCGGCCACGGTAGTTGCCCTGCCGGTTGTATTGCCCGCCTATTTCGCCTATACCACGCCGATATTTATCGCCGCATTGTCGCTACCATTTTTTATCAACAGCTGGCAGACCATTTATATAAGCATTGCCTCGGTATTTTATTTTCTGTTTCTGCTGGTGGCCGGCAGAATATTGAACCGTCGCTATATGCAATCATTCGCCCTGCACCTGGAAAACGAGGCGCTGATCTCAAAACTGCATGACGAAATCATACAGAAAGAACTGGCACAGAAAGAACTGCTGGATAACCAGCTGGTGCTTGAGGAAACGGTTGAGCAACGCACCAAAGAGCTGACCGAAATGAACGAAATTCTGGTCAATGAAATCAATGAACGCCGCCGCATTGAATCCAATCTCAAGCATATTGCACATCATGATAATCTAACTAACCTGCCCAATCGCCTGTTATTAAATGCACGCCTGGACCATGCCATTGAGAGGGCCAAGCGTGACAAACTTCAGGTGGCCATCATGTTTATCGATCTTGACCGCTTTAAAACCATTAACGACACCCTGGGTCACGATGTCGGTGACAAACTGTTAATCGAAATCAGCAAACGCCTGGAACACTGTATCCGTGAGGATGACACGGTGGCCCGCCTGGGCGGCGATGAATTCATCATGATTATCGAGCAGGTACATGATATCGGCGACCTTGATGCCCTGCTGAAAAAAATAATGAAGGCCACTTCAGAACCGGTGCCGATAAACGAACACCGGCTGACCATCTCCGCCAGCATCGGCGTCAGCATTTACCCCGATGACGGAACCACAGCCGAGCATCTAATGCGCAATGCTGACGCCGCCATGTATTACGTCAAGGAAAACGGCCGCCACAAATACCATTTCTATACACGTGAACTCACCTCGCCTGCCTACGACCGCATACTGCTGGAAGCTGACCTGAAAAACTCGGTCAGCAATAACGAGATACGGGTTTACTACCAGCCGCAACTTGACCTGCAAAGCAAAAAAATCGTCGGTGTCGAAGCCCTGGCGAGATGGCAGCATCCACAACTTGGCATACTACGCTCAAAACAGTTTCTGCATATCGCCGAGCTAAGCGAGCTGATACATCAAATCGGAGAAACCGTTTTAACCCTTGCATGCCAGCAGATCGCCAAATGGAAACAGGCCGGGCTGGCGATTGAAACCGTCGCCGTCAACATTTCCAGCAAACAGGTACACCGTGGCGATCTGGTTGAGCTTGTTAAAAACACCCTGCAGCAAACAGGCTGTGAACCACACTGGCTGGAGCTTGAAATAGAACAGAGCCTTATTACGGAAGGCAGTCAGCAGACGATTACCACCCTGCAGCAATTACGCGCCCTTGGTGTGTCACTGGTTATTGATAAAGCCGATGCCGACCTTCCCCCGGCAAAACAGCTGAAAAAATTCCCCGTGAATAAATTAAAAATAAAACGTTCCATCGTGAGAGATATTGATGACGATATGAAAGACGCGGCGCAGGTAAATAAAATAATATCAACCGGCAAAAAACTGCAGATAAAACTGGTCGCCGAAGGCGTGGAAAACAGTTCCCACGAAATCTTCCTTTCTGCCCATGGCTGTGATTACGTACAGGGTTATTATTATTTCAGGGAAGTCCCGGGCGAACAGATCGAAAAGGAATTTTCAGAAAAAACCAGCGAAAAGGACGGGGCAGCACAACCGAAAATAAAACTGATTAAATTCAATACTGATTAGCGGTTGCCGACACAGACGCCGGGCGGCATAAAAACAAACTTAAGGAGTAACTGATTCACCACAGAGGCACAGAGGACAACAGGCAGGATATATCAGAATCAGCAGATCAAGTCTGAGCTACTATAACTAGTCTTTGTTTTCTGCAACCAGGGCGGCGTATTTAATGGTATCGCGCAGGGCTTTTATCTCGTCATCAAGTTCGTCCGGCTGACATGCCTGCTGTTTTGATTTGCGCAGGGGGCGGCCATGGGCTTTTTCAAATTCTGCTTCCAGCCTGTTGACCAGTTCCAGGGTCAGGTCTTCGGGATAATCCTTCAGCTCCAGATAACTGATCATGGCCCGGGGAATATCAAACGGGTATTTCTGGAAACGATCGGCATAGGCTTCTACCATGGTCCAGAAAAAAGGCTTGACTTTACTGACTTCAAGATTCTTATCGTTCAGTACCTGAATAGCAAGCTCACCAAGTTCTTCAAGGTCGACAGACGTGGAAACGCTCTCGCGACTCTGACCAAACTTGTCTTCCGCGTTTAAAACATTATTGTTTTGTATACGAAGTTTCATTGCCTTTATTCATTTACATTTAACGGGCTGCCATTATTTATTCGACTGATGGAAGCCCTGCAAATCCTGCACGGGCACTTTGCCTTATCTCATTAAACTGCTAATTGCATTTTAAATCAAGCTTTTATCTCAAATAGCCCTTATCTCACGAACAGCCCGGCCCCGGGACGTACCTAAAACCGCCGCAGGGAAGACAAAGACCCCGAACTCTGCTATTAATAATTAGGGATGCACTGATGAAGCAGCGCCTGCTTAACCTTTAAACGATAAAATCCGGACCGGCCGATGCCAGAACCCCTTGTTGACTTTCCTTACACTCCAAGAAATCTTCAAAAAACAAATTCTTCAAGTTATTGAATAATATAGTTATTATATTTTGTGCATGATTATTGCATAACCATTTACTAACAATGAATACTTTAAAAAGCCAATAACTAAACCCCTGGCTGGCTGGTTAGACACCTGCCTGATGCAGGTCTGACAAGAAACCGCCACGCTGTAGATTAATGATGCAACAAGCTATACAAATTCTGCAAAAAGCAGATGTAGACAAACTGCCCAGTTTGCCCCACA